>JAFYON010000043.1 GCA_017560145.1 Clostridia bacterium
GAAGACTTTGCCATCATCGAAGGCAACTATAAGGACGGCGTTCACATCGGCAAGGCTACAATTGATAACTTAGCCTTTGACTACAAGGTAACCGAAAGCGAAAACGGGGTAGCACTTGAAATAGAAGATACCGATGCCAAATTCACCGCAAACATCACCTATACCGATGAAAAGCTTGAAATCAACGGCAATTTAAAATATACCAGAGGAGCCATGGAAATTTCCGCAAGCTACTCCATGACCGTTGAAAGCAAGGACGTTACCGTTGAGCCTATCACCGATTACGTATCGGCTAACGACGTTAACGCAGAAGAGCTTTTGAATAAAATGTCCGAAAAATATCCTACCCTTATGAGCTTGCTCGGCAATATTCAGTAAAATCAAGAAAAGAAACGCTCTGCCTCGGCAGAGCGTTTTTTGTTACAAATTAAATATTTCGGCACCCAAATCGCTTGCGTCGCGGATATCATGGGTGGAAACGATCAACGTCTTCCCTTTTGTATAACGGTTTATAACCTCAATCACCTCGCCACGCGTGTCCTCGTCAAGCCCCTTGAAGGGCTCGTCAAGAATAACCGTATCGCCCTTTGCGAGCAAAGCGCGCGCAAGCGCAACACGGCGGCGCATACCGCCCGACAAGGTGCTTACGGGAAGATATTCGCTTCCCTGAAGCCTCAGCTCGCGTAGGAGCGAAAGTATTTTATCCTCGGCAACCTCTTTCCCTGTGACCGCCAAAACGTTTGCCACGGCGGAATAGGGCTCGCAAAGCCTATCCTCCTGAAACACCGCCGCAATACGGCTCGACGGATCGATCATCTCGCCGCTGTCGGGCTTGATAAGTCCCATAATAACATTAAGCAAGGTCGTTTTTCCGCTTCCCGATGCGCCCATAATACAGGTTCTCGAGCCGTTTTTAAATTCAACCGAAAGGTTATTCAAAACGCTTTTATCGCCGAAGGATTTACAGATATTTTTCAAGATCATATACTTTCGACCCCCTTTAAAACACGCTTTAACGCAAACAGAAAGAGCTTTTCAAAGCAGACCGAAAGCAAGACGATAACGACAGTCCAGGCGAAAAGATCGGCGGTATTAAGAAAGAGCTTCGAGTAATAAAGCGCTTCACCCATCGAGCCCTCGGGATAGCCGATAAGCTCTGCCGCAACGCCCGATTTCCAAGCCAAGCCGAGCGAGATCTTGCAGCCCGAAAGCAAAAAGGGCTTTACGGACGGAAGCCAAATAAAGCGCAAGCGACGGAAATGCGGCATTTTGAAAACGTCCGCCATCTGGAGCATCTTTTTATCGACCGATTTAATACCGTCAAGCAGATTGGTATAGATTATCGGCAAAACCATTAAAAACGAAATAAGAGTCGAAAGCCCGCTTGCGCTGAACCAAATAAGCGCGATAACGACAAACGAAGCCACAGGCACCGATTTTACGGTTATCATATACGGCCAAAGCAATATTTCGACAATTTGAAATCTGCCCGCAAGCAATGCAAGAAGAGTGCCGATCAAAAGACCCGCAAAAAAGCCTATTGCAATGCGAGAAAGAGTAAAACCGACGGTTGCAAAAAAGCCCGTTTCGCCGACCAGAGTGAAAAGACGCTTTAAAACGCCTATCGGAGAAACCAACAAAAGCTCCGAGCCAACGACGATGCTTGCCGTCTGCCAAACCAAAAGCGCCAAAAGAACGGCAGACGCCTTTGCTATTATTCTCTTATTTTTGGAATCAAGCATTCTCTGCCCTCCTTTGCCTTGCTTATAGTATAATCCGAGGGGAATCGAACCCCTCGGACAAAAAATTATTTATCGATGTAATAGAAATCGTCCGCAGGAAGCTTGCCGCCGACAGATTGGGGATTTTGCTCGAACAGAACCGAAAGATAGCTGCCAACGGGCGCTTTAAGCTCTTTGCCCGCGATATAGGTGATGTTGCACTTGGGTATCGCCTTTGCAATAACAGCCTCGTTATCGAAAATGCTGTGCTTTACAACAAGCGCCGCCGCTGCAGCCGCATCGTCGTTGACCGCACTGATCGATGCTCTGTATTCCTCAAGGAATTTGGTGACAGCTTCGGGGTTTTGCTTTGCAAACTCCTCGCGCACAACGATAACGCCGGTAACAACGTTGCCGTCGCTAACACGGCACCATTCCTCGTTAAGGTCAAGCACGATCTCAAGACCCTCTACCTTGTTGCAAGCAACGGTAACGTAGGGCTGAGGAAGCATTGCAATAGCGTTTTCGGAGCTCGAGATAGCGGCAACGACCTCGGTCGCCTCTGCCTTGAATTCAATAGTTACGTCATTGTCGGGATCGATACCGTTCTTCGAAAGAATGTTGCGAAGGGTATATTCGGGAGTAGTGCCCTTGCCGGTTGCATAAATTGTTTTACCCTTAAGGTCAGCAACCGAATCAACCTGCTCGCCCTTTGCAACGATATAAAGAACGCCAAGATTGTTAACCGCAAGAAGCTTTATCTTGCCCTCGGTCTTGTTGTAAAGAACGCTTGCAAGGTTTGCCGGTACTGCCGCGATATCAAGCTTGCCCTGAATAAGCAAGGGGGTGATTTCGTCAGCCGCGCCCGCAAGAGTGAATTCATAATCGTTTTTCGCCTCACCGTTCGAATCCTTTTCCAAAATCCCAACCAAGCCGATCGAGGTAGGGCCCTTCATACCGGCAAGCTTAACGGTAACCTTTTCGGCAACTGTATTATTATCGCCGTTCGAAACAGGCGAAGAAACGATGGGAAGCTCAACGCTCGAATCGTTTGCGCAAGCGGTAAAGCCGATCGCAACGACGAGCACGGATAAAAATAAAGCAAGGAATGATCTGATATTCATATATAACACCTCTTTTGTTTTGCTATAGGCATTATACACTAAACGAGCATCGTTTTGCGTTGCATATGCAACGCTTATTTAAGAATTTTGAAGGTATTTTTGTAAAAATCGATAATTCCCTCGTTTTTCATCGCCGAAAGCTCGCGCGAGAGCGCCGATCGGTTTACGCCAAGATAAAGCGCAAGGCTTTCGCGGTCGAACGGCACCGAAAAGGTCTTCGATGAAAATCGGTTGCTGTATTGCGAAAGAAAGGTGATTATCTTTTGCCGCAAGGTCGGCTTTGAAAGCACCTGAACCCTGTCGTTCATCGCAAGCGTCTTTGCCGCAAGGATAGAAATAAAGCGGTTACGAAGCATGGTTACAAGCGCGTCATCGCAATTCGAGGAAAGCACCGAGGGATCCAACCAAAGCACGCGTGCATCGGAAAACGCGGTTATGGTAACGGGAATCTCTTGCACCTTCAGCCAGCAAAGCGATTCGGCAAACGCATCGCCTGCCGTAACGCTCGCCATAAGCACAAGATTGCCGTCGATATCGATAAAATTAACCTGCACCGTGCCCTCGAGCACAATACCGAAACGTGTCAATTTCGTGCCCGTCTGCGCGATTATTTCGTTTTTCGCATATTGTTTTTCAACGGCGTCAAAAATCTTCAAGGCGCGCTCGATTTCAAGCTCGCTCATACCGCTGAACAAAGGCGAAGTCAACAACGTGCTTTTCTTCATTCAAACCACCCGATTTCGGAAAAAATAAGATTTTATTGCTAATTATATCACAAATCGGTTGACAAATCCATATTTTTAAGTTATAATTTCATCTGCGCTGAAAAAATTTCGCAAAAATTTTATAGGGATGTAGCCAAGTGGTAAGGCACCAGACTTTGACTCTGGCATTTCGTAGGTTCGAGCCCTGCCATCCCTGCCAAACAAAAAATCCGCGTTCGCAAGAATGCGGATTTTTGTTTGTATTATTCATTTTTCATTATTCATCATTCATTATTCATTCATCTCACACGCAGATTTTTAATGAAGAATGAATAATGAAGTCGCTTCGCTAATGAATAATGAATAATGTTGTTGAAATAGCTACAAATATATGCTATAATATCTTTGTTTCGGAGGTGCGTTATGAAAGAGAATATTTTAATTGATAAATCAATTGCTTTTGCCTCACGCATTATTAAGCTTCATCAATATCTCATCAAGACGAAAAAAGAAACAATTATCTCAAAGCAGATTGTTCGTAGCGGCACCTCGATTGGTGCAAATATAAACGAAGCAAATTATGGTCAAAGCAAGGCTGATTTCATTTCTAAAATGCACATTGCGCTGAAAGAAACTGCCGAAACCGAATATTGGCTAAAATTGCTAACGATGTCCGAGTACATAACTGAAGAAATGGGAGCATCGTTATTGAACGATTGCTTGGAAATTAAAAAAGTGTTGATCGCCTCCATCAATACAGCCAAGGAAAACAAGTAAAAAAAAGAAAAGCGGAGATTTCGAGAGATTTCTCTGCTTTTTTAGTCTCTAAAGTTTTTCGAAATTTTGCAGATGCATTTCGGGCATTTCGGGTCCCACGACAGATTCGAACCGGCGAAATGTTGAAATGTTTACAAAGTTGTGGTATAATATAGCCATAGTTTAAGTAAAGGAAGCTTGACTAATGAAAAAATCATTATTACAACAGCCTATTAAAAAGATTCTTTTAGAACACGGCTTTGAACA
>JAFYON010000044.1 GCA_017560145.1 Clostridia bacterium
GGTATCGAATATGCTGACCTTGCTAAAAAGCACCTTGAAAAGAAAATGCTTTTCTGTGCTGCACAGGCAAACAAACTTTCCGGCAAAGAAGCTCCCGCTACTTTCGAGGAAGTTAAGAGAAACGGCGCTTATGCGAAAGACGCTATGTTCCTTCGCGTAATGGCTGAAATTGACCGCGATGTTCTCGATCCGATATTCTTCGCAGTTATCGACAGCGTTGGTATGGGACTTATGCAGCTTGAAGGCGCACAGCTTGGCGCTACAACGCAGATCGACATCCGTTCCAACGACGTATTCCTCTTTGAGGACAGCGCGTGGGGCAGCGGCAGAAGCACAACGAAGAATTATCTCTATGCTAAAACCGTTACTATCACTCCTACCGTTTATGCTTGCAACGCAACGCTGAAATGGTATCAGGACGTTGTAAATGGCGACGCAGGACGTTACTATGCCGCTATTATCAACGGTATGTATAACAAGATTTATGCGAAACTTATGAAAGTTCTCAAGAACGCTACCACAGGCAACGCATACATCCCCGCAGGACTTACTGCAAACACATACACAACCGCTAACCTTATCACTCTTACCGACCTCGTTGCTGCGGCAAACGGCGTAAGAGTTGGCGACCTTATGGCTATCGGTAACAGAATGGCGCTCTCCGCACTCCTCCCCGTTGACGGACTCGGCGGCGCTATCACGGGACTTCAGTATGGACTTGGCGAAGAATGGTTCAAAAACGGTTTCCTTGCAAAAGCAGCCGGAATCGACCTCTTCCCCGTATCTCCCGTTATCGTTCCCACAACGCAGAACAGCACTCTCGACACAATCGACACAGGAACAAGCATCTACTTCGTTCCGAAGGCAGGATACGGCTATGCTCCGATTCGTGGCGTATACGCAGAAGGATCTCCGATCACTCTCACCGCTACACCGAGCGAAACCGCAGACTTCACGATTGACATCAACGTGGGCGCTATGTTTGAAATCGCTCCTTTGTTCGCAAGCAAAGTCGGCGTAATGACAAACGTTTACAGCGTAGGTTAAAAACACAAAGGGGGAGGGCAAACCCCTCCCCCTCAATAAAGCCAAAAAAATCTGAAAGGAAACAAAAATATGGCAGAAACAAAAAAGACAACCAAAAAGGCAGAAACGAAACCCGTAGAAACGGAAAAGACCTTTACTTCAGCAGAAGTTGAGGCAATGATACAGAAAGCGTTAGCCGATTACGCAAGCAAAACGCCCGTTGTGCAGACGGCGAAAGAGGAATATGTAACTCTTTGCTTTATAGGCGCTATTGCGGCGGGAACGGTAGTAAGTTTGGGCAAGCTCGGACAGATAAACAGCGCAGGGATGCCGAGAGATTTTGTAAAGAAGGATTTTATCGACTCGCTCGGAATACCCGTTGTAGACGCTCTGTTGCGTTCAAGAGAACTCGTTGTTTTGGACGGACTTACGGACATAGAAAGAGAAAGATTCGGAGTTGACTACAAAGAGGGCGAAACACTTACAACACAGGCGTTCTACTCTTTGCTTTCATACGATAAGAAAAAGATTTGTGAAATTTACGCAAGACTTTGCGATGCACATAAAAAGACGGTTGCGAAAATCTATCAAACCGCATACTTTGAAAATCACGATAACAGGATAACGCCGGACACAGTTAAGGCGCTTAACAAACTGTCAAAGAAAGTAGACCAAAAAGGACTTTTTACATCAATTCTTGAAGATATGGGAAATAAACTGAAAGAGGATGAAGAGAATGAAACAACTGATTGAAAAAATCAAAGAGAAATTCAAGAAACTCGACATAGGTACGGTGCTTCGTACTGTACTTTTCTATCTTTCCCTCGCAAACGAGATCGTAGCAATCATAGGCAAGACCACATACGCACAGGCAGAATGGTATCAATGGCTTTCGGTATCTCTGTTGGCGGTAACGGCGATAATCGCGTGGTGGTATAACAACGACTATACCGAAATGGCAACGATAGCGAGAGATATTTTCGACGCGCTGAAAGACGGCGTAATTGAGAAAGACGAAATCAAGCACATCCTTGAAAAAATCGCTCAAAAGAAAATCGAAATCAAAGAAGAAGAACACACCGAAGAACAGCACGAAGAACACACCGAAGAGCATACCGAAGAACCGAAAGAAGAACCCGTTGAGGAAAAACCCATTGAGGAAAAACCCGTCGAAACAAGCGGTTTCCCCGTACTGATTGAAACAAGAAACGCTACGGCAACGGAACATCCGGCAACGGTAGAAAACGGCGAAAAGTTCCACGTGGAAATCAAAGCCGATGAAGGTTTTGGTTGGCGCGAGGGTTACGGTTATGCTTGCGTTATGGGCAGCGAACAGCAGAAAGTTGTTA
The DNA here is from genome assembly GCA_017560145.1 of Clostridia bacterium. Taxonomy (GTDB): domain Bacteria; phylum Bacillota; class Clostridia; order Oscillospirales; family CAG-382; genus Coliplasma. The sequence continues at coordinate 2,376 of JAFYON010000044.1, forward strand.
TAAAAGGCAACACGCTTGTAATAGACATTGAAGCCGTTACAGGAAAGATAACAATATTTGCGGTGGCTCAATAATAAGAAAACGAGGACTTGAAAAATGCTTAATGCGCTTTTGAATTACATCGTGCCGTTTTTGTGCGGACTTATAGTTAGTTTTGTCGTTTCATATTTCACACGCAACAAAGCGGTCGAGGACGGCGTTCAATGCCTTTTACGCGCAAATATCATTGAACAAGCGGAAAAATGGATTGATCGCGGTTACTGCCCCGTTTACGCGAAGGAAGCATTGACGAGGGCGTATAAAGCGTATCACGCATTAAAAGGGAACGACGTTGCGACTTCGTTTCACAAACAAGTGATGGCTTTGCCCGAAAAGAAAAGGGAAACGGAGGACAATAAATGACACCCGTTCTTAAAGTTTTAACAGAATATTGTTCAATTTACGTTGACGATATAAACCTTTCCGATTTGGCAAGCGACGATCCCGCGCTTTACGGACGCAGAATGTGGGAGTATTTGCGCGTGGCTATACCGCTTTTCCAAATCCCGCCCGAAATGCAAGAATATTTGCTCGGAACGGAAACAAACCCTAAACTTACCGTTCCGACGTATGACAGCACGACGATAACATTATCAGGTGATAGCGATAGTGTCGATCTTGGTGCTGATTATAAGGGGTACGATATATGTTCTTGCAGAGTGAGGAGTGTAAACCGTGCCGGAGATGTAATTCTTACACCCATCGAATCAAGTTATGATGCCGAAACCGCAATCGTTACTTTTTCGACCACGATTGCGGGCGGCACGGTATTAGACTTTGACCTCTACAAAGACGGGCAATTTATCGAGGATTTAACGCCCTCGATAATGAATATACTCGGTATTTGTTTTCAATGCGTATGGCAAGACAGATTCAACACGGATTGGCTGTCTATCGTGAGCAAAGTGGACGATAAATCGTTCTCCGAGCAGAACAGAGCCAACAAAATGAGGGCAGATACCGAAAGATTGAATCAGGTACGGCGAAAATTGGCAGAAGAAATGCGCCGATTCTCGCAGAATTTGTATTACAAACAAATAGTCAATAACAAAATAGAAATCTAAAAGCCGAGAGGTAACAAATGGGATTTATTTTAACAGACGAAATTATAAAAAACGCAAACACATACATACCGCTTGCGGAAAAAGCGGCGCTTGCGGAAATGGTGGCGCAGAAATGCCTTGAAGATACGGGCGCGAGAGCAAAAGGCGATATATTCCCCCCGCTTAAAAGAGAAAACGTGGTTATGAAATCGCTTTTGCTTATGCAAGTTCTTCTTGAAAAATATCTCAAAATAGACACGCCCGACGAGTTCAGGGCAAAAGACTATGACGAATACGCTTCGGCGCACTTGCTCAATCAGCTTGAAAGATACAAGAGAGATGTAACCCTGAAAGATAAGACATTCGATCTTGTGGCAGACTACAAAGAGTTTGAGAAATACGTCAACACGGCGATATTCAACATCAAAGCAAGCGAAAACGACGGACTCACAAGATTTGCCGACGCGGTAAAACTTATGGGAACGCCCGAAAACATAGAAAAATTGAGCGCAGAATTAAGGGCGCTCGGAGAGCAGAAATGATAGACGTAAATTCCAAATATTATCCCTATATAAAATCGCAGGAAGCGTTTTACACGCTTTCAGGGACGGAGTTTCTTCCGCGCAAGATATGCAACTACATAATCGACGCGCCAAACGGCGAATATACGCCCAAAGACGATAACAATTATCCTCGTTGTAAACTGTGGAAATATCTTTATTACGACGGTGCGAAACCGCTTAACAACGCTTTGCCGACCATTGAGCAGAAAATGAGCGTTGTTTTCGATCCTGACGCGCCGGAAAACCCTCCGACAGATAAAGGGTACAGACTTATTCCGCAGATTTACACAAAGCAATCGCAGACGGTAGGACAAACGCGCATACACGTATATATGGGTAGGAGCGTACCGTCGAGAGATGATCTTTCGGTTTGTATAGCGGTAATATTTGACATTTACACGCACTACAAATACGAACTGAACACAAAAACCGATGAATATAGCCGTTGCTTTGCCATTGAACAGGCGATAATAGAGGCGTTTCACGGCGTAAATATGGACGGCGTGGGAACGTTCTTCCTTTCAAAGAGCAAACACCCTGATTGCGGCAGCAACGTGATATTCGACGGTGATACAAACGTAGGTCGGCGCTTGACTATGGCGTTTGAGATAGCGACAACGGAAAGCGGGCGCGACTATGACAATTTGCCGTTCTTCAACGGTGAACCGAACATAAGGACGATATGATAGTAATAAAAACGAAAGCAAAATACGCCGAAGAACTCAAAAAGGCGTATGAAAAGGGTTTTGCTGACGCGCTGAAAAAGATTGACAGCAAGACAGAGGGCGAATTTGAAATAGAGGGCAAAAAACTGAAATTGAGGACTACGTAAATGAGCCAAAGCGAAAAGTATATAAAGAATATCGCGCCGAAAAGAAACGGAATAAACCTCAACACGCCCGTTGAGTATGCCGATAGGCAAAAGCAGATATATTCCAACGCGACAAGGCGCTTTTATTCGGAACGTTCCAAATATGCAAGCGACTACGACACGGCAGAAGTGCAAGGGTTGGGCGCTGACTTTTACGAATACACCCCGACATACATACGGTTAGCCGATATGACGCAGAACTCGGCGTATTCCACAAGGCGCACAGATGATTTCAAGCAAGCACTTTTTCCGGCGCTCGATATTGACTACGTTCCGATAGGTGCGAAAGTACAGACTATGGGAAGCACGTGGCTCGTTATCAACCCCGAAAACATTTCGTCGGTGAACGTTAAAACCGTGCTTGCGAGATGTAATGCTTCGTATAATTCATACGACGAGTACGGCAACGTTGTAACCGAGCCGATTGTGATCGAAAAGAGCAATATGCTCGGCAACAATAACGAAAGTCCGCAGAACCTTGTATTAATGGACGGATATTTTGAGGTAACGTGCCAAAAGAACGCGAACACTTCCAAACTCGGTGAAAACTCGCGAATCATATTGGGCAGTAAGCCGTATCACATTACGGGGTTCACCGATTTTATTCAAGAGTTCACGGGCAACAGAGAAAGTACACACTTGCTCACGTTCACGGTAAGAGTGGAAGAACCCGTAGAAACCGACGATATAGAAAAAGACTTTATCGCCAATGGTAAGACGGAGAATTTCGGTGCCGCAATTTCCGGCGCTGAAGAAATAACGGCGGGAGGTCAGACAACCCTCACCGCAACGTTCCTTTACAACGATGAACCGTCGCAGCTCCCCGCAACGTGGGAATGGACTACAAGCGACGAGAACGTTGCAACCGTAGAAAACGGCGTTGTAAGCGGAATAGGCGCGGGAAATGCGGTAATAACAGCCAAACTGACGCAAAATCCGCACGTACAAGCCACGTTTAACATAGCGGTAGGGGAAACACCCGCCGCGCCCTATGTTGCGTTTACAAGCGTGGGAAACACAACGCTGAAACAGTTTAGGACGGCGCTCTATTCGGCGGCTTACTATGACGGTGGTGAAACGCAGGAAATAGTAAGGTGGACGATTAGCGACAAACGCGCAGTAAACTATTTGATAACAGGAAACACGATAGCGTTGACTTGCATAAATTCGGGTTACGGAAGCGTTGTTTTAACGGCAAGCCGGAACGGTGCAAGCGCGTCGATAACGATAACATTGGAGGGGTATTGATTTGAAATGCCCGTATTCAGTAAGAAACACACTTCCGTTTTTGATGTGCAAACTGCTTATGACGGAAAGCGTGGACTACAACAAAGCCGAGAACGGCGGCAAAGCGTTTTGCGCTTGTCAGCATTATTGTCCGAGAACAAGACGGGCAGAGAACACAGACGGCGCAAAACAATGTTACGAATATCACTCTAAAAAGAGTTGATATATAGCAATATAGGCGAAAGGAACAAACGATGAGCCGAAATTTGCAAGCGGAAGTCCGCAAGGGTAGTAATATAAGCGTTTGCGGACTAACATTTTACCCCATTTTAATGGAAAATTATGAGGAGTTTATTTCGTGCAAAGACGCGCTTGTTTTAAGGCAAGGTACGCTCCCTGCAAAGTATCTTGCGTATGACTTTTTGAGTGCGACGTTTGCATATGAAATGGACTTGGCGAAAGAAGGCAAATCTTTGGGTTTGTTTGAGCGTATAGTGCGTTTATTGTATCTTTCGTTGCGGATTGGGTACGATAGAGAGCAGATAGGCAAGAGCATACTTTCAAAGGACGGCGTTCTATCGTCGCTCACAATCAAACAACTCGGAAATATAAAGCAGATAACGCCGCGAGAGTTTTCCGAGTTTATTCGTCCGGTAATCGCCGCGCAAAACGGACTTGAATTACCGAATGAGGAGGACAACGCTGAAATAATAGAAGCGGCAGAACAAAAGAAAGCAATCGAAAGCAAAGCACGTTTCGATTATCGTATAGAGGATTTAATAGCTTCGGTAGCGTATCAATCGCGCATAACTGAAAGTGAGATCAACTCTTGGACGGTGCGCGAGTTTGAAAATCGCAAAAGGGCGATAGACCGCGACAAACGATATATGCTTTATGGTGCTGCGGAACTCGGCGGTATGGTAACTTTCAAGAAAGGCAATCCTGCGCCTTCGTGGTGCTATGACGTTCTTGACGATACCTACGGCACGGTTGCGTTGGATGACCTCGCAAAGACTCTCGATGGCGTTGCAGAACAAAAATAAAGGAGAAAAAGACTTATGACTGCAATTACTCTTGGCAACAAGAACAAGTTTCTCAAAGGTATTGCGGAACAGACATATTACGATCCGACAACGGGTAATATAGTCGGTTATGATAACGTTGCTTCCGATGGCGCTATCGAATCCGCAGTAAACCTTCAGCAGATCGAAGCGGGAATGGGTAATGCTGTAGTCGGCGTAATTCCCGATTCGACACGTCTTACGGGTTCTTACACATCACAGGCGTTTTCGCTTGAAACTCGCCGTCTTATAAGCGGTGGCAAACTTTCGTACAACGGCATTTCTTCCGTTTGCGAAACAATAACGGCAAGCGGCGCAACTCTTACCGTTACCAAAACCCCCGCTAAACATTACGGACAGAGCGCATCCGACACAACGGCTTGGTGCTATGTAAAAGAACATACCGCTACGACTTTTGCGGGAACTAACTACGGCGTAGACATCACTTCCAAAGAGGTACAGAATTTCGTTGCTACAAACGGCGTTCAGTACGATGTTTTCTATTTCACCGTAAACGCTTCCGCGCAAGTTCTTGAACTCCCCGACAGCTTCAATCCTTCCGTTGTTACGGTACAGACCAAATACGGCGTATATTCCAAACAGAATAACTCCGTTACGGGCGGTACGTTTCAGGGTTGGCTCTACGTTGTTGTACCGCAGGCGATCCTTACGGGAAATGCGGGCGTATCGGCAACGCAGACTTCCAACTCCACGACAGACGGCTCTTGGATGGCAATTTCGCCGGACAACAACATAATGGCTTGCGCTGATTGCGGCGCTACGGGCAATACCCTCGCTTATTATGTATTCGTTCCGTGCGAAGGCGCTACCTCTGCTGTTGAGGCGCTTGTTGTTGTAGGCGGCGGCGTTACCGTTACCACTACCACAACGAAGCAGATACCCGTTAAATACATTATGCCCGATCAGACGGTTGTTACACCTACTTACACAGATTTGGACTATGAATCTGCGGCAGAAGGCACGGCTACCGTTACAGACGGCGGTGTAGTTGCGGGCGTTGCACAGGGCAGCACGATTGTAACCATCACGCTTGAAAAAGGCGACGGTACAACGCTTACCACGACTTGCAACGTAACAGTTACTACGGGTACTTAATAAGAGATGTGCCTACACTCCTTTTGGGGTGTAGGCACACTTAAAACCGCTTTGAAAGGAGTTAAGAAATGTTCAATATCGACGTTAGTTTGTCGGGACTTAAATCTATTCAAAACGATTTTAGGGCAGAAAAGCAAAAGATAGACGATTATATTCCTTTTGCATTGAACTATATGAGCAACGAAATGCTCGTTAGTTTATACGACCATATCCAAAGCGATTGGTATGAGGAGTATTTTCCAAATAATTATGACAGAAGAACGGACGCGGGAGATCCTGACGCGCTCGGCGGTGAAAACTCAACGGATATACAAATAAACGGCAAGAGTATGGTGTTTACATACTCGCCTAAATCAAATCAATGGGTGCCGCCGGACACAGACGTAAGCGGCGACCACTTAATCAATATTATACAGACGGGGTTAGGCGGGTTTTGGAACAGCAAAGTGCCGAAACGCCCGTTTTGGAACAACTTTGTGCGAGAGCAAGAGCAGGAACTTATCGAAGAATTTATTACGGCTATGCAACCGTACACGGTATATAAAGACACAAACGATGTATTTGATTTATCGGATATTCTTTTAGACGAATAGGAGTTATTGAATGGCTACAATACTTGTAAACATAAAGACAAAGAGCGATTTTTCGGAGCTTAATTCGCAATTTGACAAACTGACGGGCAAGGCGCAAAATCTATCCAACGTTTTCAATAAGACAAAGACCGATAAGCAAGTAACCGAAGTCAATAATCTCACGAAGAAATATTCCGACTTACTTAAAACGGTTGACAACATAAAAAAGAAATATCCCGAAGGCGTTTTCGATGGGGTTACGGGCGAGATCAAAGGCAATCTCGACGTAATGAAACAGTATTTTGATACGCTCAAAAAAGGCGGTCAAATTACTGCGGAAGATGCCAAAAAGATAAACGAACTTACCGTTAAATATTCCGAGTGTGCTACGAAAGTAAGTTTGCTGAAAACCGAAACGCAGCAGCTTGAATCTGCGGTGATAAAATCGGACGATAGTATCACTACGATGATAGGGAAGTTCTTTGAGTGGCAGATTGCGGCAACAATCGTTATGCAATCTATCAATCTTGTAAGAAACGCCCTGTCCTCAATGAATGAAACGCTTGTTGAAACCGAAGATAAGGTTATCGCAATCAAGCGTGTAATAAACGAAAGCATAGGCAATCAGCAGATAGCGGATCAATTATACGATATTGCTATTGCATATGGGCAGACGTTTGAGAATGTTTCCGACATA
>JAFYON010000045.1 GCA_017560145.1 Clostridia bacterium
ACTGGCAACTTCGGTAACATTCTTGCGGCATATATCGCAAAGAAAATGGGACTCCCCTTGGGCAAGCTCGTTTGCGCATCGAACAAAAACGATATCCTTGCCGACTTTATAAACACGGGCGTTTACGACAAGCGCCGTGAATTCTTCACCACCGTTTCTCCCTCGATGGACATCCTTATTTCGAGCAACCTCGAGCGCCTCCTTTGGTTCGTGCTCGGCGCCGAAAAGACCCGTGAATGCATGGAAAAGCTTAATAAGGAAGGCATCTATAAGCTCGACGACGAGGCTATGGAGATAATCCGCAAGGATTTCGCCGGCATTTCCTGCTCGGAGGAGGAAACCAAGGAAACCATCAAATCGGTGTTCGCCGAATTCGGTTATCTTTGCGACACCCACACCGCAGTTGCGGCAAACGCGGCAAAGAAGTTCGGCGGCAAAAACAAGATGCTCGTCGTTTCGACCGCTTCGCCCTATAAGTTCGCGCCTGCAGTCCTTTCTGCACTCGGCGAGGAGGTTCCCGCAGACGATTTCGACGCTTTGGATAAGCTCTTTGCGGTTACCAAGTGCGCAATCCCCAAAAATCTTGCAAATCTCCGCGATGCAGAGGTTCGCTTTACCGAAACGGTAGACCCGAGCCAAATGCTTGAAACAATATAAAAAAGCCCTCTGAACGAGAGCTTTATATCGATTAACCGAAGCTTCTCGGCTTGAAGGTGGCGCAAACGGTTTGCGTGCTGTTCGCCGCGGTCGAGGGTCCAACGGTAATTTGGTTTGCGGTGCAAAAATGCACGCCGTCGTGGTAGGCGCATTTAACAACGCTGCAGCTTATACCGTGAATGTGCTTGGGTGTCTGGTTAAAAGAGATCTCGTTCATAAAAAAATCCTTTCGATAATAGGTTATAGCTTATTATCTGCAAAATTTCTTGAAATAATACGGAGAGTATGAATGTCGGTTTTTGTTATCGCTGATCTGCATCTTTCGCATACAACGAATAAACCGATGGATATCTTCGGTGCACGTTGGGAAAACCATACCGAGCGACTGCGCGAGAATTGGCAATCGGTCGTTTCGCCCGATGATACCGTTATAATCGCAGGCGACATTTCTTGGGGAATGCGAACCGACGATGCTCTGGCGGATCTGATGTTTATCGAATCGTTAAACGGAAAAAAGATCATCGCAAAGGGCAATCACGATTATTGGTGGCAAACGATGAAGAAGCTTTACGAGCTTCGCGATTCGGTCGGATGTCAAAGTATCGATTTCCTTTTTAACAATGCATACGTTGTCGAGAATTTCATAATCTGCGGAACACGCGGCTGGTTTCCCGAAAGTAATTACGGCCCCGACGATGAAAAAATCGTCAACCGCGAAGCCGAAAGGTTACGCACCTCGATACTTGCGGGACTTAAATTAAAGGAAGAGCACCCCGAAAAGGAAATGCTTGTTTTCCTCCATTATCCGCCCGCATACGGAAGCGTTAAGTGCGAGAGGATTTGCGAGGTTATCCACGAATACGGCATAAAGCGTGTTTTTTACGGCCACCTACACGGCGCCGTGAAATCTCGCCTCGTTCACCAGATCGCAGGCGCGCAATTAACTCTTATCGCTGCCGATTGGGTGGATTTTAAACCCGTTGAAATTAAATAAACAAAACGCGAGGGGATTTGAACCGAACCGTTAAAAACGGACAGTGAAAAAAGAACCCTCCTATGGTATAATTAAGAAAAACCATAGGAGGGATTTTTTATGCCCAGAGGATATAGACACATCAAAGAGTATGAAAAAGAAATATTGGAGTTGAAAGAA
>JAFYON010000046.1 GCA_017560145.1 Clostridia bacterium
ATATATGATTTTACAATTGCTAAATTTGCCAATATTTCCAATCGTTTTCGGGCATTTTGACGATATCGCCGTTCGACGTGAATTTTTCTTTAATTTTATTGCATTTTCATAATTATTGTGGTATACTTTCATATTGAGAAATAATCGATAACTATACCCATCGGGAGGGATCAATATGAAAAAGCGACTTATTGCCATCGACGGCTTGGATGCCTCGGGCAAGATGACTCAAACCGAATTATTGAAGGATCTTCTTGCGGACAAGGGTATCCCCTATCGCTATCTTTCCTTCCCCACCTATGACGCCGATTATTCGGCACACGTGAATATGTATTTAAAGGGACGCTTCGGTGACGATCCCGAAATTGTCAACCCCTTTGCGGCAAGCAGTTTTTTCGGTGCGGACAGATATTGCTCTTATATGCTCGATTGGAAAAAGGATTACGAAAACGGCAGCATTATCCTTGCAAACCGCTATACCTCGGCAAACGCGGTGCATCAACTAAGCAAGCTTGATGAAAGCGAATACGATTCGTTTCTTTCTTGGCTTATGGATTACGAATACAACAAATTGGGCATTCCCAAGCCCGACGCAGTCGTTTACCTTTGCGTACCGCCCGAGGTTTCGCAAAAGATGATACAGCACCGTTGCGACGAAACGGGTGCCGAAAAGGATATTCACGAAAGCAACAAAAAGCATCTTGAAAATTCCTACCGCGCCGCGCTTTATTCCGCAGAAAAGCTCGGTTGGATAAAGATCGATTGCGCACGCGGCGGAGAGCTCCGCTCGCGTGAAGAAATTCACCAAGAAATAGTTGAACGGTTAAAAGAGATCATTCCCGAATTTGAAAGGAAGTAAAATATGAATACCGTATACATACTCCTCGCAAGAGGTTTTGAAGAAAGCGAAGCGCTTGTCCCCGCCGATCTTTTAAAACGCGCGGGCGCAAACGTGATTCTCGTTGCGGCAGAGGGCGGACTTGCCGTCCCCGGCGCACACGGAATTACCGTTTCTGCGGATATCACCATCGACGAGCTTCGCAAGGAGGATATGGCTTGCCTCGTTCTTCCCGGCGGTGCTTTGGGCACTCAGCTTTTAGGCGACAATCCCAGAGTTTTAAGTCTTATCGAATATGCCGCAAACCGCGGTATTTACGTCGCGGCTATCTGCGCGGCACCCTCGATACTCGGTAAGATGCGCTTGCTTGACGGCAGAAACGCGGCGGTTTATCCCGATTTCGCACCTGCATTGCAATATGCAAACATCACCGGTAACAAGGTCGAGCACGACGATATTTTCATTACCGCAGAGGGTATGGGAGTTTCGTTTGAATTCGGCTTTAAGCTTATCGAGGTTATGTACGGCGCACAAGCCGCAAGCGACATCAAGTCCGCTATCAGATACGAATAATCGCACGACCGCAAATCACGTCGAAGGGAGGAAGGTTCAATGCGCGAATCGATAAAGGAAAAAATCAAATCGCCGGCATACACAACGCCGCTTCTCGTTATATTTGTTATCACCGCGATGCAGGCATCGAAATTTGCGCTTTCCACTGTTGGCAGTGAAACCAACATCTTCCTCGCTGTCGGTGTTATCCAGCTTATCGTGCTTGCACTTCCCTGTATGCTTTATTATTTGTTAAAGGGACGCAAGCTTCAAGAGCCGATGTTCATCGTGCCCAAGGGCGGCACCCATATTCTGTTTCTTATCTTCTCGGCTCTGCTTTTTATAAGCGGTATGCTGCTTATAAAGTTTTTCTATTTCGTCAACGGCGGCGAGGTCGCATCGCTCGTTAATTTCTACAAGGATTTTTCGGGCTCTACAGACGGCACGAGCCACGTCGAAATAATACTTTCACTTATAATCATCCCTGCCTTTTGCGAAGAATTTTTCTTCCGCGGAATCGTTTTCAGCGAATACCGCAAATACGGCACGGGCAACGCAATAATCGTTTCCGCGCTTTGCTTTGCAATGCTTCACTTCTCTATCGAGAATATGGTCATCTATCTCTTTACGGGATTACTGCTCGGTTTCGTCACGGCGGTCACCCGCTCGATAATCCCCTCGATAATCCTTCACCTTTTAAGCAACACCTTAAGCATTTATGCAAGCGATGCGTTTTTGCGAGTTACCGTTGTTAAAAACGGCGCGTTCTTTATCGGATTTGTCCTCGTTATGCTTACGGGCGTGGCGTGTATACTCTTCCTTTCGAGAGTTGAAAGCATATTTTATGCCTATTCCGAGCGTCCGCAGATAGAATCCATCCCCCCGAAAAGCAGACGTAACCTTGCAAAGGTATTTCTTTCTCCCACGTTTTTGATTTTGCTTGTCGGATTTATAATCTTTTCGCTTTACCTTTAATCCCACGCTATATTTTTCAAGGAGGAATTGCTTTGGCAGATAAAAAAGAAAACAGCCGTGCAGACGAGCTTTTCGAGATCCTGAGTGAATACAGTGACGAAAAGCCCAAGGAAGTCAAGGAAACGCTCGAAGGCGAATCCCACACGGAAGATATAAACAACGTCGATGAAATACTTGAAATACTGTCAAGAGGCAGTTCAAGAATAGAGCCTGCGTTCGAGGAAAAGGAAGAAGTCGCAGACACAGCGGAAATTCCCGATGCTATATTTAACCACTTAAGCGAGGAAAGTATTCCCTCTCAGCCTCAGGGCGCTTCTGTAATCAACGAGAGTCCGGAATTTTTGTCGAATCACTTTTCGGAGGACGACGGAAGCATTCCGTTGCCGCCTGCAGAGGAAGAGGATGATAGCGCAGACGCTCAGCAAAAGGATCGCAAGGGCGCTTTCTGGGTGCTTGGCAGTATCGTCCGCAACATTGCGATAATTCCCAAGGCCGTGGTATATATCACGCTCATCCTTTTGGTTTCGGCTTATCTCTCCTATTATATAATCACCATCGGCAACGATATTTTCTCTCTCGTTACCGAAACGAAAGAGGTTTCGATCACCATTGAAGATGGTGCAACGCACGAAAGCGTCGGCGCACTTCTCGAGGAAAACGGCGTTATCACCTATGGCTGGGTATATGAAATTTATATGGAATACCGTTCGGACGGCGATAGCAGTACCGAATATATCCCCGGTGATTACACGCTCAACACCAATTACAACTATTCGCAGATAATCACCGCGCTTACCGCAAAAACCGTCAAGCGTGAAATCGTTCGCGTTACCATTCCCGAAGGCTTTACAGTAGATCAGATAATCGATCTTCTGGTTAAAAACGGCGTAGGCCAGCGCGACGATTATATCGAAGCGATAAACAATTATCCCTATAAATGGGAATTCGTTCAGCGCTTGAAAGAGCTTGGCTATTCCACCGACAGAAAATATCGACTCGAGGGTTATTTATATCCCGACACCTATGAATTTTACACGACCGAAAGCGAAGTTTACGTTATAAACAAGATGCTCAACGCTTTCAACGATAAATTCTGGAAGGATTTCACGCGCGAAAACAGCAAGGGCGAATCCTATGAGGATATGATGCTCGAAAAGTACAATATGACCTTTGACGACCTAATCGTGCTCGCATCGTTGACACAAAGCGAGGGCGGTAAAGTCGACGACTTCTATCCTATCTCTTACGTTTTCCACAACCGTCTTTCCCACCCCTCCACCTTCCCGAAATTGGAAAGTGACGCTACTATCCAGTACGTTCTTCCCGAAAGAATTTCCGATTCCGAGGAGCTTGACCCCAATTACGAATCGCCTTACAACACCTATCTGCACGACGGGCTTCCTCCCGGAGCGATAAGCAACCCCGGACTTGACGCGCTTTATGCCGCAATGTTCCCCACTGCACCGCTTTCGAGCAACGACAAGGAGATCGATGCATACTTCTTTGTTTCCAACGATGCAGGCAAGACCTATTTTGCATCGAGCAAGAGCAGTCACGAAAAGAACGTCGCACAGGCAAAGGCAGACAATATTGCAATTGAAAACGGAACTTACGATGGTTAATAAAAAAAGGCCCGAGCTTTTATCGCCCGCGGGCAATCTTGAAAAGCTTAAATATGCAATAAACTACGGAGCGGACGCGGTTTACTGTGCGCTTAACCGATTTGGTATGCGCGCATCTGCAGGTAACCTAAGCCCCGATCAGCTTGCGGAGGGACTTGAATACGCCCATTCCCGCAACGCAAAGGTATACGTTACCCTAAACACCATGCCGCGTGATCACGAATTGTCCGATCTGCGCGAATATGCAAAGATTCTTGCAGAGATAAACCCCGATGCTTATATCATAAGCGATCCGGGCGTTATGGATATTATTAAAGAGGCTATCCCGAATGCCGAGCTTCATCTCTCCACCCAAGCGTCGACGGTCAACTCGGCTGCGATAAATTTCTGGAGCAGATACGGCGTAAAGCGTGTCGTTCTCGCAAGAGAGCTTTCGCTCGACGAGATAAAAACGATCCGCGCCAACATCCCCGAGGAAACCGAAATCGAATGCTTTATCCACGGTGCGATGTGCATTTCCTATTCCGGAAGATGCCTTATGTCCAACTATTACACCGGCAGAAACGCAAACGGTGGCGCGTGTGCTCAGCCCTGCAGATGGAAATACTTCCTCCGCGAGGAAAAGCACGGCGAAACCGCTTATGCCGAGCAATTTGAAGACGGTACGTACGTATTCTCCTCGCGCGATATGCGAATGATCGACCATATCGGCGATCTCGTCGATGCAGGCATCGATTCGCTTAAGATCGAGGGCAGAATGAAGAGCGCGTATTACACCGCCGCTATCACCAACGCCTATAAGATCGCGCTTGACGATTACTTCAACGGCAAGGAATTCGACGCAGGCTGTCTGCGCGAGACCGAAAGCGTGAGCCACCGCGAATACGGCACGGGATATTTTTATTCCTCGCCGTCGACCGATGCAAACACCGTAACCGTCAACGAATATATCGCCGACCGTCCCTTTTATGCAACGGTTACCGAATTCGATCCCGAAAGAAAGCTTGCAAAGTGCTTCCAGCGCAACAAGATGCGCGCAGGCGAAATGGCAAACCTTCTTTCCCCCGGTCACTTCGGCAAAGATTTTGTTATCGGCAATATGTTTGACGAGGAAATGAATCCGATAGATTCCACTCCCCACGCGGGCATGGTGTTCTATCTTGAAATCGATTCCGCAAAAAGCGGAGATATTATCAGAGGCGCATAAATGATCCAATTAAAAGACCTTGCAACCGAAAAGGTAACGATTATTTCGGGTCCCTACGGCGCGGGCAAAACGAACGTTGCCGTTAATTTGGCAATGGATATCGCAAAAAGCGGTCAGATTTGCCGTATTGCCGACCTTGATATAGTCAATCCTTATTTTCGCTCGGCAGACAACGCAAAAATGCTTGATGCAATGGGCGTACAAACAATGATCCCCGAATTTGCAAACACAAACGTAGATATCCCCGCACTTCCGCCCAACTATCATATGCTGTTCAACGGAGAGGGCAAATCGGTTGCCGACGTTGGCGGCGACGGCGACGGCGCGGCTGTTTTGGGGATCTCGCACGATGATTATATCGAAGCGGGCTATAAAATGTATTTCGTTTATAACCGTTACAGATATATCACCGCCGAGCCCGAGGGCGCGTTGGAGGTGCTCGAGGAGATCAAGCGTGCATCGGGATTGGAATTCCACGGAATTATCAACAATTCCAACCTCGGAAACGAAACCACCGAGGAGCATATTCTTAACTCGATTCCCTATGCAGAAAAATTAGCAGAGATCGCAAACCTCCCTCTGCTCTTTACTACCGCGCCCGATTGGCTTACGGTAGAAAACACAGTTTCGATTACCGATATAACTAAAAAGTTATTTTGATAATAAAAAAATATATAAAGGACCAAGGAAAATGAACAAAGTAACATTCAAAACCGAACTCTGTAAGGGTTGCGGACTTTGTGTTTTGGCTTGCCCGAAGAAGATCGTATTCCTCGACAAGAGCATCCTTAACGCAAAGGGTTACCACCCTGCAACCGTAACCGAAATGGACAAATGTATCGCATGTGCTATGTGTGCTACAATGTGTCCCGACGTTGTTATAACTGTGGAAAGAGGTGACAAATAATGGGCGAAAAGCTTTTGATGAAAGGTAACGAAGCGATCGCCGAGGCGGCTATCCGTTCCGGCTGTAAGCTCTTCTTCGGTTACCCCATTACCCCTCAGACCGAGCTTGCTGAATATATGGCAAAACAGATGCCCAAGAGAGGCGGTCTCTCGCTTCAGGCAGAAAGTGAAATCGCGGCTATCAATATGGTATTGGGTGCCGCAAGTACCGGTGCAAGAGTTATCACCAGCTCCTCTTCCCCCGGAATTTCGCTCAAGTGCGAAGGTATTTCCTACATAATCGGCTCCGACCTCCCCTGCGTTATCGTTAACGTTCAGCGCGGCGGTCCCGGTCTTGGCGGTATTCAGCCCGCACAGAGCGACTATAACCAGGCAACCAAGGCTCTTGGCCACGGCGACGGCCACGCGATCGTTCTTGCGCCCAACTCGGTACAGGAAATCGCTACCCTCGTAGGCGAAGCGTTTGACCTTGCGGATATCTACCGTATGCCCTGTATGATCCTCGCAGACGGCGCATTGGGTCAGATGATGGAGCCCGTTGACTTTGAAGCAAAGCCCGCGCGTGAGATCCCCGCAAAGGATTGGGCGTGCTGCGGACACGGCGGCAAGCGCGTTCACAATATCGTAAACTCGCTTTATATCGAACCCGATCAGCTCGAAAAGATCGTTTTGGAACGCTTCGAAAGATATAAGAAGCTTGAAGAAAACGAGGTTAAATACGAAGAATATCTTACCGAGGACGCAGATATCGTTCTCGTTGCTTACGGCATTACCGCACGTATTGCAAAGACCGCAGTACGCAATGCACGTAAGAAGGGCATCAAGGCAGGTCTCTTCCGTCCCATCACCCTTTATCCCTTCCCCAAGAAGGAATTGAACGCACTTGCCGACAAGACAAATTGCTTCCTTTCCGTTGAAATGAATATGGGACAGATGGTTAACGATATCAAGCTTGCCATCAACTGCAAAAAAGACGTATATCACTACGGAAGAACGGGCGGCATGATCCCCTCTCCCGAGGAAATACTCGCAAAAATCGAAGAAATTTCGGGAGGAAATGCATAATGACCGTTTTTGAAAAGCCGCATGCGCTTACAGATACCCCCTTTCACTACTGCCCCGGCTGTACTCACGGTATAATCCACCGCCTCGTTGCCGAAGTTATCGACGAGCTTGGCGTTGAAGACACCACCGTTGGTATCGCACCCGTTGGCTGCTCGGTTTTCGCATATAATTACTTCAATTGCGATATGATCGAAGCTCCCCACGGCAGAGCACCCGCTGTTGCAACCGGCGTAAAGCGCGCTAACCCCGACCTTACCGTATTCACCTATCAGGGTGACGGCGACCTTGCCGCAATCGGTACCGCAGAAACCGTTCACGTTGGCGCAAGAGGCGAAAACATCACTATTATCTTCGTAAATAATGCAATTTACGGTATGACCGGTGGCCAGATGGCGCCCACAACTCTGCTCGGTCAGGTTTCCACAACCTCTCCTTACGGCAGAATCAAGGAAATTCAGGGTAACCCCATCCGCGTTTGCGAAATGGTAAGCACCCTTGACGGCGTTGCTTATGCAGAACGCGTTTCGGTTGACTGTGTTCCCAACATCCGCAAGGCAAAGGCCGCTATTAAGAAGGGCTTCGAAATGCAGAAGAACAAGAAGGGCCTTTCTATCATCGAGGTTCTCTCCACCTGCCCCACCAACTGGGGTCTTTCTCCCGAAAAATCGCTTGAATGGTTGCGCGAGAATATGATGGCTCACTATCCGTTGGGCGTTTACAAGGACGTTAGCAAGGAGGAAGCGAAATGAGTGCGATTCTTTTAGCAGGATTCGGCGGACAGGGTATTCTTTTCGCCGGCAAACAATTGGTTCTTGCAGGTATGAAGGCGGACAAGCAGGTTAGCTGGCTCCCCTCCTACGGCCCCGAAATGCGCGGCGGTACCTGCAACTGCTCGGTAAATATCGATGACGAGCCCATCGGCTCCCCTCTTGTAACCACCCCCGATATTCTCGTTGCAATGAACAAGCCCTCGCTTCTTAAGTTCGAAGGCAGAGTTGCCGTTGGCGGCACCATCGTTATCGACAGCGCGCTTATCGACGTTAAGACAAGCAGAGAAGACGTTAACGCTTGCTACATCCCCGCAACACAGATGGCAAACGACGCAGGCTTCCCCAAGCTCGCAAACGTAATCATCCTCGGCTACCTTATCAAGAAGACCGGCCTTTATGATTACGATTACTTTATGGATTGCATCAAGGCATCTGCACCCAAGGCCAAGCCCGAGCTTGGCGAGCTTAATGCAAAGGCGCTCGCAATGGGCTATAATTACGAGGGCTAAAGCAGAGCAAAATATATTTTCAGTTTCAGAAAGTTACTGTTGATATGTGTGTAAAAAAGGCTTGTGCCGTTATCGCTGCCGCAGGAAGCGGCAACCGTATGGGCGGCATATCGAAGCCCAATATCGAAATTTTGGGCAAAACCTTATTTGAATACGTCCTCGAAGCATTCGACAGCTCAAGCGTTTGCGAAATAGTCGTCGTTTGCTCCGAGGATAACGAGGCTTCGCTCCGCGCGTTGGCAGGAAAGGCTTGTAAGCCGATAACCTTCACGCGCGGGGGATCGACCCGTGCCGAATCGATCGCAAACGGAATCGCGTGTGCTTCTAAAGAGTGCGAAATCATCTGCACCCACGACTGCGCGCGTCCCTTTGTAACGGCTTCCCTTATCGACGAAACCGTAAAGGAAGCATCGATTCACGGAGCCGCCTGTGTTTGCTCTGCCGTTACCGACACGGTCAAGCACAAGGATCCGCTGACGGGTTTTGTTTCTACGCCCGAAAGGGCAAACCTTTTTGCGGTTCAAACTCCGCAATGCTTCAAAAAATCGCTTTATCTCCACGCAAAGAACGCGTTGGGAGATATTTCGACCTTCACCGATGAAACCTCGGTTTTAGAGGAGATCGGAGTAGAGGTCAGCTATATAAGGGCAGACGGCGTTAATATGAAGCTTACGTCGCCCGACGATATTCCCATAGCAGAGCTTTTAATGAAAAGAAAAGAGGCATTCAGATGATCAGGATCGGTCAAGGATATGACGTTCACCGCCTTGTCGAGGGCAGAAAGTTAATAGTGGGCGGCAAGGAGATCGAATATGAAAAGGGGCTTTTGGGCCATTCGGATGCCGACGTGCTTACCCACGCAATATGCGATGCGCTTCTCGGTGCGGCCGCATTGGGCGATATCGGAAAGCTTTTCCCCGATAACGATAGCAAATTCAAGGATATAAATTCGCAAATTCTTCTTGCCGAGGTCGGAAACGCCGTTTCCGCGGCAGGATATACGATAAACAATATCGACGCCACGATAATCGCACAGGCGCCGAAATTCGCACCGCATATCGACGATATGCGAAAAAACATTGCCGACTCGCTTAAGATAGATATCAGTCAGGTCGGTATAAAAGCCACGACCGAGGAGGGTCTGGGCTTTACAGGCAGAAAAGAAGGCATTGCCGCGAGTGCGGTTGCGCTTATTATTAAATAAGGGGTTTTTGATTATGAAAGAAATTTCGGGCAGAATTATTACTCCAAACGGAATTATAAACGGCAAGGTCGTTTATGAAAACGGAATTATAACCGACATCGTCGAGGAAGCGGTTGAAAGCGATCTTTATATCGCCCCCGGCTTTATCGACATCCACGTTCACGGCGGCGGCGGTCACGATTTTATGGACGGCACGCTTGACGCGTTTTTGGGCGCGGCGCAGCTTCACGCATCGCACGGCACCGCAACCTTCCTTCCCACAACACTCACCTGCCCCGATGAAGAGCTTTTTGAATCCTTCAATATTTTAAGAGAAGCTCAGAAGGACGAAACCTATGGCGGTATGTTCTACGGAATGCACCTCGAGGGCCCCTATTTCTCGTCCAAGCAGGCAGGCGCACAAGACCCCAAATACTTAAAGAATCCCGAAAAGAGCCATTACGAAAAGATACTTGAAGTTGGCGGCGACATAATCGCACGCTGGTCGGTCGCTCCCGAGCTTGAAGGCGCTTTGGAGCTCGGTGACGAGCTTGCAAAGCGCGGTATTTGCGCTTCGATGGGCCATTCCGACGCACTTTACGAGCAGGTACTCGAGGCGGTCAAGCACGGATATAACCATCTGACACACTTTTACAGCGGCATGAGCGCGCTTACAAGAAACCGCGGCTACCGTTATCCCGGTATGATAGAAAGCGGATATATGATCGACGAGCTTACCGTTGAGGTCATCTGCGACGGCAAGCACCTTCCCCATTCGATGCTCGGATACGTATTCCGTGCAAAGGGAGTTGACAAGTGTGCGCTTGTTACCGATGCGATGCGCGGCGCAGGTATGACCGAGGGCAAAACCATTCTCGGTTCGCTTACGAACGGACAGGAATGCTATATCGAGGACGGCGTTGCAAAGATGCCGGGCGGCGAAGCCTTTGCAGGCTCGGTTGCGACAACCGACCGACTCGTCCGCAACGCGATAAAAGCAGGCGCAACGCTTGAGGACGCCGTAAAGATGATGTCTGCTACCCCCGCAAAAATGATCGGTATGACCGACAGAGGCGAAATTGCAATCGGCAAACGCGCCGACTTTACTGTAATCGACGACGAGATCAACGTTCATTCGGTGGTTTCGGGCGGTAAATTCATTTATACGAGGTAAGAAATTATGGCAATTATCAAACAGGGCAAAATCGACAAGCTTGACTATCTTGCATTTGAAACGCGCGCAGAAATGGGCGAATATTCCGCACGCGAGGCGGCGGCGGAGATCAACCGCCAGATCAAGGAAAAGGGCGAGATCAATATGATCTTCGCGGCAGCACCCAGCCAAAACGATTTTCTCGCTTCGCTTATTAACGACAAATCGATCGATTGGTCGAAGATCCACGCGTTCCATATGGACGAATATATCGGCCTTCCCGCGGATGCACCTCAGGGCTTCGGCAACTTCCTTAAAAACGCTATTTTCGGTCGCGTTCCCTTTGCATCGGTTGATTATATCGATTGCACCGCAAAGGATCCCGAAGCAGAATGCGAGCGCTATTCCGCACTTCTTACCGCAAATAAATGCGATATAATCATTATGGGTATCGGCGAAAACGGTCATATCGCCTTTAACGATCCCCACGTTGCGGATTTCAACGACGAAAAGGTAGTTAAGGTAGTTTCTCTCGACGAAACCTGCCGTATGCAGCAGGTGAACGACGGTTGCTTCAAGCAGCTTTCCGACGTTCCCGAATATGCTCTCACCCTTACCATCCCCACGCTTGTTGCGGCAGAAAGCGTTTTCTGTATCGTTCCCGCAAAGACCAAGGCAAATGCAGTTAACCGCACCATCAACGGCGAAGTCAACGAGGAATGCCCCGCAACCATTCTCCGCAGACATAACAACGCAAAGCTTTATCTTGATGCCGACAGCGCATCGCTTATCTGAACCACCTGAAAAAGAAAGTCACGAATGAATATTAAAACAAGCCGACTCTGTGACGGCGTTTATCTCGCCGCCTGTAAAACCGAAAAGTTCAAATCCGCCGTAATGACGGTTTCTTTTGCCGTACCCTTGGACGTCGAAACGGCATCGGGTTATTCTCTTTTGACAAACCTTTTGTCACTTTCAACGGGAAGCTATAACACCATGCAATCCTTTTCGGTCATCAAGGACGAGCTTTATGCTCTGGGCTTGGATGCATTCGTTCAGCGCAGAGGCGAAATTTTACTTGTTCGCCTTGAAATAAATACGATCGCAGATTCCTTTGCCTTCGACGGCGAAAGAGTGCTTTACCGCGCAACGCAGCTGCTTGGCGATGCGATTTTCAATCCACATCTCGAAAACGGCGTCTTCCCGACCCGCAACGTCGAAACAGAAAAGGATTGCCTTATTGAGGAGATCGAATCGCTTATCGAAAACAAGCCCTCTTATGCGATGTTCCGCGCAAGGCAGATCATGTGCAAGGGCGAACCGTTTGCAGTCGATGCCGGAGGCGAAACCGAGCGCGTTTTGGCGCTCGACGGCGAACAGCTTATCGGCTTCCACCGTCATATCATCGAAAACGCACCGATATTTATCACCTATGCGGGCGAGGCCGATTTTGAATACGTTGAGGAATGCGTTAAGGCGCACCTTAACTTCACTCCGCGCGAAAACAAGCTTCCCGATTCCGTCGTTCATACACATTGCGGTGAAATATTGCGCGTTCGCGAGGAAATGGAAATGGAGCAAACCGTCCTTATCCTCGGATTTACGACAGAAATGCCCGATACACCCAAAAAACGCGCTATTTTAACCGTTTACGATGAAATTTTCGGCGGCTCCCCTGCGAGCAAGCTTTTTATGAACGTTCGCGAAAAGGAAGGGCTTTGTTATTACTGCTCGTCCTATCCCGCCGCAAGAAAGAATATTTTATTCGTTTCGTGCGGACTCGAGGACGGATTCGAGGACAAGGCGATCGATGCGATCAATAACGAGGTCGATGAAATGAAGCTCGGTAATTTTACCGACAGCGACCTTCAAAACGCGAAGAATTCGATAATACGCGCATTGAAAAGCTTTGAAACCGACCTTAATTCGATAAACGGATATCTTTTAGGGCAGATAATCAACGAGGTCTCTTCGACCGTCGAAGAAAATATCGAGCTCGTTTTGTCGGTAACACGCGACGAGGTTATTGAATTTGCCAAATGCGTTACCCCCGAATTGATCTATATACTCGGAGGTGCGAATGAATAATTTCAAAATTATCGAAAACGAAGCGTTAAAGGAAAAATATTACCTGAAAACGCTCGAAAACGGCTTTAAAATAGCCGTAATTCCAAAGAACACACCATCGTTTCACGCGTCGGTTTGCTGCAACTTCGGCGGCGCGGATACCGAATATATTAAAAACGGCGAAAAATATACACTTCCCTCGGGCACCGCTCACTTTTTAGAGCATAAAATGTTTGAAAACGAAGACGGAAGCGATTTGTTTTTGGATTTCGACCGATTCGGCGGAAATGCAAACGCAAGCACCTCGTTTGAAAACACGATGTATTATTTTTCCTGCACCGATAACTTTTATGAAAATCTTGAAATTTTACTGAAATCGGTTTCAAGTCTTCATTGCTCAAACGAATCGGTTAACAAGGAAAGAAAAATTATCGCACGGGAAATCACAATGTACGAGGATATCCCGCTTTCGACGGTAACGAGAAGCCTTTATAAATTGCTTTATCACGATCATCCTACAACAAAGCCCGTTTCGGGCACGTTGGAAACCATCGAGGATATCACAAAAGAAACGCTTTTCAGGGCGTATAACGATTTTTACGTTCCAGAAAACCTTTCGCTTTGTATTTGCGGTATAGTCGATCTCGAGCGTGTTAGCGAGGCTGTGCTGCGTTATTTCCCCAACAAATCCGAAAAACGCCCCGAAACTACGTTTCCCAAGGAGCCGTTAACCGTCGCAAAGACACAAAATATCGAATACTCCTCGGTAGCAAGCGCACTTTACTGCATCGGCTTTAAATGCCCTCCCGACTCGACAGACAGCTTGGAATCCTACCGCAAGGCGTTGGCTATGAGGATAGCGATATCGCTCACCTTTGGCAGAGCAAGCGATTTTTACTGTAGCAATTACGAAAACGGATTGCTTAACGAACGGTTTTATGCGGGATATACTCAATCGCGCCATGCATCGCATATCGTCATATCGGGCAGCGGCAACGAATATGAAAGCATCAAGGAGCTTGCGATAAAAGAGCTTGAATACCGCAAAAAGGTGTTCTTTACCCCCGAGCAGGTGCTTCGCGAGAAGAAGGCGGCCTATGCCGAAAGTATAACCGTTTTCGATTCGGACGAGGATTTCACCGCTTCACTCGCATCGGGTGCTCATCTTAACTATGACGAATTCGATTGTATAAACGTGCTTCGCGAAATTACCTATGAGGAAATACGCGATGCGATCGATTCGATCGACCTTAAAAACTGTGCTATTAGCGTAATAAAGAAAGGATAAGCATATGGAAACAAGAGTAGCCTTTCCCGGATTGGGTTGGGAGTTTTTCTTTGACGGTACCGCGTTTTCGATTTTCGGAATCGAAATCAAATGGTACGGAATAATCATTACGACCGGCATTTTGCTTGCATTTTTGATGTTCTACCGCTTTGCAACAAAGCGCGAGGACTTTATCGGCGATTCGATATTCAACGTTATGCTGATAGTGCTTCCCTGCGCGATAATCGGTGCGAGATTCTTTTACGTCGTAACCTCTTGGGACAGATTCAAGGACAAGAGCTTTTGGGATATCATAAATATCCGTAACGGCGGTATTGCAATATACGGTGCAATCATTTTCGGCCTTATCGCAGTGCTTATCTATAACAAGGTCAAAAAGACAAGCTCGCTTTCGATGCTCGATGCACTTGCACCTGCAGTAATGCTTGGTCAAATTATCGGCAGATGGGGCAACTTTATTAATGCCGAGGCATACGGTTGGTCCACGGGCGTTGATACCCTCCCCTGGAGAATGGAGCTCGACAACGTAATCGTTGACGGTCAGAAGTTGGGCACCGCGGCGGTTCACCCCACCTTCCTTTACGAATCTCTTTGGAACCTTTTGGGTCTTGCGATAATCGTATTTTTCGTATACCGCAAAAAGAAGTTCAACGGTCAGGTCTTCTTTGCTTACATCGGCTGGTACGGACTTGGCAGAGCATATATAGAAACTCTCCGCGCAGACAGCCTTTATCTCGTAGGCGAGCTTAAATTCTCGGTATTTGTGGGCGTTGCTTGTGTAATTGCCGCAATTATCGGCGAAATCGTTCTTTACAGAAGATATAAGGAAGAAAAGCTTGAAATGTCCGAATATAAGTCCTCGTTCGAATCTATCAAGATCGCGCTTGCAAGCGAGGAGGATTCGTTGAACACCGACGTATACGAAGATGAAGACGAAAGCCTCGAGGAAGACGAGATCGAAGAAATCGATGCGATCGACGAAGAGGAAGAAGAAACCCTTAAAGAACAGGATATGCTCGACGGCGACGCCGAGGATATCGAAGAAGATCCCAAGGAGGAATAAAAAAATGAATTTGATCGACGGAAAAGCGATATCCGCAAAATGCAAGGCGGAAACCGCCGAAGAAATAAAATCGATTACCGCAACCGGCTTGCGCGCACCCTGCCTTGCTGTTATTCTTGTCGGTGACGACCCTGCAAGCGCCGTTTACGTGCGCAATAAAAAAAGAGCCTGCGAGGCGGTAGGCATCACAAGCCTTGAATATCTTCTTTCTGCTGACGAAACCGAAGAAAAGCTTCTTGAACTTATCGATTTCCTTAACAAGGACGAAACTGTCGACGGTATTCTCGTTCAGATGCCCGTTCCCAAGCATATCGATCCCGACAAGGTTATCGAAGCGATCCATCCCGACAAGGACGTAGACGCCTTCCACGCATACAACGTAGGCAAGCTTTTCACCGGCGCGCCCCGCTTCCAACCCTGCACCCCTGCAGGCGTAATGCGCTTGCTTAAGGAATACGACGTTAACGTTTCGGGAAAGAATTGCGTTGTTGTTGGCAGAAGCAATATCGTCGGAAAGCCGATGAGCGCGCTTTTGCTTGCAGAAAACGGAACGGTTACCGTTTGCCACTCGCGCACAAAGGATCTTGCTTCCTTTACCCGTAACGCCGATATCCTGATTGCCGCAGTCGGCAAGCCCCAAATGATCACCGGCGATATGGTCAAGGAGGGCGCAGTGCTTATCGACGTCGGCATCAACCGTGTTGGCGACAAGCTTGTAGGCGACCTGGATTTCGATACCTGCGCAGAAAAGGCATCCTATATCACCCCCGTACCCGGCGGTGTCGGTCCTATGACCATTGCGATCCTTATGCAAAACACACTCACCTCCTACAAGATGAGATTTAATTTAGACTAAAAGAAAAGGGACAGAGGAAAATCCTCTGTCCTCAGACTGAAGACGGCGGTTTGCCGTCTTCTTTAATTATATTAAAACTTATTTACGAGTCTTAATAACTACTGCAGAGCCTGCGATAGCAACGAGAGCGATGATAGCGAAGATGATCATGTTAGATGCATCGCCGGGAACTACGGGTTCGTCGGGAGTGCTGGGTTCATCAGAAGTGCCGGGTTCATCAGGATCAACAACGGGAGCCTTGATTACTGCGTAGCTACCGGTTGCTTCGTATACGATTTCGCCGTCCTTGCCATTGTATGCGCCTTCTGCGGTTGCATTGGGGATTACAAGGCCGATATCGCCTGCTGCATTGTCAAGTACCTTGAAGGTGAATTCGAGTTCGAGTGCGCCATCTTCCTTGATTGCTGCGCTTGCTGCGGACTTAGCGGTAAATACGTTTACTTCGATTACGCCGTCATTAAGAGGATTAACTACAGTGCCTTCGGGATTTTCATCAGAGTAGTCGTTTGCTACTACAGAAAGGTTTTCCCAGTCCTTAGGAAGCTTGGTAACGCAAACGAGAGCGTTTTCATCTTCTTCGTCAAGGTCGTTGGTGAGAAGGAGCTTGGTGTTATCGTAGTTGAGTACGAAGGACACAACGTGGATACCGTTTTCTGCGGTAATATTCTTAACGATAACCTTAACGGTGATTTCGTCGCCTGCTTCGTATGCTTCGGGTGCTTCGATTACATATTCTACCTTGGAATCAGCGGGTGCTGCGCCAAGCGCTTCCTTCATAAGAGCTTCTACGTCAACCTTATCTTCTTCCTTATCGCCACCGTTGTCACCGTCGTTGCCGCCGTTATCGGCTTTTGCCTTAACGCCGTATGCTTCAACTTCGCCAAGGTAGCCTTCGGTAGAGCCGAGATCCATTTCTATCTTAAGGTATCTTGCCTTGCAATCAACCTCGATTTCGCTCCAGAAGGGGGAATCTTCTTCGCATTCAAGATCGAATGTTCCAACCTCTTCAAATGCAACGCCGTCGAGAGATACGTATGCATTTACAGCGTCGGGAATAGGCGAACCCCAAGTGGGCTTATCGATAAGGAATACCTTAAGCGCGGAAAGGTCATATTCATCCTCGAGGTCGATGATGAGGTAACCGATTCCGTCGGGAGCGTTAACGTTGGGCTGGTATGCCGCGTTTACGTGATAATAGAAGCAGAACCAGCTGCTGAGTCTTTCTTCCTTGCTTGCGGCTGAGCTGCCGGAGAAGGGCTTTTCACAAACGATGCCGTCGGTAACGCTACCGGTGTGAGAATAGTTCTTGCCGTTACCCGAAATTGTATATTCCTTGTTAAGAGCAACGTTGGTAGGAGTTTCTGCGGGTTCATCGTTATCTTCTGCGCTTGCAGGAACAACGAGCATTGCCGATACAAGTACAGCAATGAGAAGAATAGAGAGAAATTTCTTCATAGTTAATTTCCTTTCTGCAAATTGGATTTCAGTATGTTAATATAATTATATGTTAATACAATTATACTTATAATTTACTATATCACAAAAAATCTCATATGTCAAATATTTAGTCGAACTTTTTACATTTATAATATACGGCTTTTTGTTTCGACGCATCAACACAAAAAAAGAAGACGGTGAATTTGCCGTCTTCAGTCTGGGGACAGAGGAAAAGCCTCTGTCCTTTTTGTTATTTCTTAAATATTTTTGCTTTGATGCCCGACCACAAAACGATGATTATCTGTCCGGGGATGCCGATAAGAAAGATGGGCCAATAGCCGAAATCGCCGATCGCAAGATAAACGCAAACGAGCGTGCTCCAGACAAGCAGCGTAATGAAAAGAAAGTTGAGCTTTTTTCTGCCCCACATCGTGTTGAAGATTATAAGAAGTATCGCACAGACGGGAACACAGTAAACGAAAATCATCCAAAGCCCTTTTATTTCGGTCGCAAGCATGATCGGAACGTAAACGACCGTTGCGATCAAAAATACGAGCATACAGCTGAGCGATGCAATGAGCATACGGTTTTTTACAAGCTGACGCGGTGTGCTTTGCGCGGTCGATTTAAGCGAATGAACCTCTTCCAAAAGATAATCCACCGTAACGCCGAACAAATCCGCGATCTGCTTTAAAACGATAACGTCGGGTATCGATTCCCCACGCTCCCATTTCGAAACCGCCTTGTCGGAATAATTGAGCTTTTCGGCAAGCTCGGCTTGTGTAAGCGGCACCGCCTTGCGCAATTCTATAATATTGTTTGCAATAATTCTCTTGTAGTCTTCCATTTAAAGAACACATCCTTTGCTTTATGATACCACAACGCGTTTGCCTTGTCAAGTCGCAAAGTCCTTGATTTTACAAGCGTTTCTACTGTCGGTAGAGTGGTAGAAAAATCACTCTACCGCCCAAAACCCTCACGGGAGGGCGCGTGCACGCACGAGTAGGTGGACTTTTTGCGATTTCGTGGGTATCATAAGGGTGCAGTCGGCGATACCCGACGAAAAACCCGAAAGGATGAACGGCCTTGAAAAAAATCAAAATTTACGGTGATTCTATACTCAAAGGAGTAATGTATAACGAGGAGCTGAAGCGCTATAAGCTTTTTGGCTACCGCTTTGATGAATTGACAGAAAACGGTATTGAGGTTGAAAACAACTGCAAAATGGGTGCCACCATCGACGAAGGCTTTGAAATTATGAAGGCTACGCTCGACGATTGTGACGATGAAACCGTTGTTTTGCTTGAATACGGCGGAAACGATTGCAACTATAATTGGTCGGAGGTCGCCAAGGATCCTAAAGGCGAATATTTCCCCAACACGCCCGAGGACAAATTTACCGAAACCTATTTAAAATTGGTTGAATATGCCCGTGGCAAGGGCGCGAGAGTTGCCATTTGTACTCTTGTACCGATCGATTCCGAGCGTTTTATTAATTGGGTAACCAAGGGTCTTAATTACGAAAACGTTATTAAATGGATGGGCGATATCAACCGTATTGCCCGTTGGCAGGAATATTACAGCCGCCTTTCCGAAAAGGTCGCGCATATTGCAAACTGCGCGATACTCGACCTGCGCTCTGTTTTCAAGGGCAGTATGGGAAATATGCTCGGTATCGACGGAATGCATCCGAGCGCCGAGGGCCACACCGTTATCCGCGAAGCATTGCAAAAGAAGATACTTGCGGTTTAACACTCAATTTTATTCTTGCTTTATCCCGTTTTTGATGTTATACTGACAACGGAGGTGTTATTATGGCAGCAATTTCAATGTTATTTTTCGTATTTATCGCACTTATTCCTATGCTTCTCTTGGCGTGGCTTATTACAAGCATCGTTATTTTTGCAAAGACGCCTAAGGGTGCACCGCAAAAATCGTTTTGGCGCGGAATGCTGATCGCATCGTCGGTTACCACGGGTGTTTTGTTTGTCAGCGGACTTTTGCTTCTGGCAATTACATTAACCGAAATCTCATTTATGTGAGGTAATATATGCAACCTAAATCATTCTTAAAATTGTTTTACGTTATGCTTGGTTTGGGGTTGATCATTACCGTCGCACATGCCGCTTATGCGCTTTACGCATACGACAATTCATCGATAATACATTTTGTTTCAAAGGAATTGTGGTGATGCGCTATGAAAACTAAAGTCAAACAGATAGCCGCGTTATTGCTTACGGCGGCGGTTTTCATAAGCTTCAACTACGTAATTTACGCGCTTATAACCTCGCGTTGCGGAATCAATTTCGAAACGAGAATCATCGAGCCCGAGCGTTATCTTCCCTTCGATGCTAACGCGGGATACACTCGTGTCGAATCGGATTTCGAGCTTGACGGCGATATTCCCGTTATCGACGGTGCTGCGGCGTTGGTGCCGGTTTATTCGGCAATAGTTGATTCTGCTTACCCGAAGGAATCGGTGAAATTCGATTACGCAACCGAAAGTTACACTCAAGACAGCGCGATCCGATTTACCGACACGATAAAGGCGTATAAAGGCGTTACCGACGGAGACGTAGATATCATTCTCTGTGCAGCGCCGAGCGAGCAGCAAAAGCAATATGCGCAGGATCAGGGCGTTGAATTGGTCTACGTGCCGATCGGTTACGAGGCTTTTGTCTTTTTCGTCAACGAAAACAATCCGGTTGACAACCTTACAAAGGAACAGATAAAGGATATTTATTCGGGCGAAATAACAAATTGGGCAGACGTCGGCGGCGCAGACCGCATTATTAATCCGCTTGACCGCCCCGAGGGCAGCGGAAGCCAAACGGTTATGCTTAAATTTATGGGCGGCCGCGAAATCGAAAAGAATGCGTTTGGTATTTTCGGCGGCGCGATTGGATTTTCATTCAGATTTTACGTTGACGGAATTGTCGCAAACGACGGAATAAAGCTTCTTTCGGTCAACGGTATCGCACCTACCGAGGAAAACATCCGCAACGGCAGTTATCCGTTGATATATCAGTTCTACGCCGTTTATCGCAAGGATAACGATAACGAAAACGTTAAAAGGCTTGTCGATTTTATACTTTCCGAGGACGGTCAGAAAATCATCGACGAAAACGGATATACCCCTATAAAATGAGAAAATCTCCTCTTTCGAGGAGATTTTTTGCTTCTGTGTAAAATAATATCAAAAAATCGTGTTAATATAGTAAAAAAGTACTTGCAAAATGAAAATTTTCGTGATATACTGTTATCTCACTTAGGTTTATGTTTTTGTCACCCGTTTGTCTTGTCTACGTCGCAAGGCAAACCGTTTTTCGTTTCCCCAGAAAGGTAGTCTTTTATGAGGTTCGCAATAGGCGATTTAATTTTTTACGGTGAGGCCGGCGTTTGCCGTGTCGAAGAAATAGTTGAAAAGGAATTTTTGGGCGAATTAAGAGCTTGCTATAGGCTAAGCCCCGTATACCAAAGCTGCACGATTTTTACACCTGCCGATAACGAAGCTGTGTTTATGCGAAATATTCTTTCGCCCGAGGAAGCGCAAGCGGTTATCGACAGCATCGAATCGATAGAACCCGAAATTTCAAAAACCACTTCCCCCCGTGAGCTTACAGAACGCTACGACAAAATGATCAAAACCCACGACTGCAACGAATACATGAAATTTGTCGTTTCGTTCCATATAAAGAAAAAGCTCCTTGCAGAGCAAAAAAAGAAGATCTCGGCGATCGACGAGCGCTTTCTTAAAAAGGTCGAGGATCTGCTTTACGGCGAAATCGCCGCCGCATTGGGCAGAGATAAGATCGCCACTAAATTAATGATACAAGAAAGAGTGCAAGCTCTTTAAGTATAATCTCCTCTTGTTAAAAACGGTTTGGTTCGCCAAACCGTTTTTGCATTGCGTTTATTTTCAAGAACAAAAGGACGGCACTAAGCCGTCCTTTTCTCTATTATTTTCAGGTTTTCTCCCGAACGGCGTAGCAGAGTGGATGCAGATTGCGGAAACGAAATGCGAAGCTGTAGTAACCTACTGCAAGTGTTTCGTTTATGCGATATGCGCCGCTATGCCTAGCCGTCAATATTAATTAAAGAACGCCCTGAGCCTTCATAGCATCAGCAACCTTCAAGAAGCCTGCGATGTTTGCGCCTGCTACGAGATTGTCTTCGCTGGAAGCATATTCCTTTGCTGCTGCAGAAGCGTTTTCGAAAATGCCGTTCATAATAGCGTGGAGCTTTTCATCAACCTCTTCAAAGGTCCAGGAAAGTCTCATGCTATTCTGGCTCATTTCAAGACCGGAGGTTGCAACGCCGCCTGCGTTTGCAGCCTTAGCAGGGCCAAAGTAGATGCCGTTGCTGAGGAATGCTTCGATCGCTTCGGGAGTGGAGGGCATATTTGCGCCTTCTGCAACGTATTTTACGCCGTTAGCGATAAGTGCCTTTGCATCGTCGCCGTTGAGCTCGTTCTGGGTTGCACAGGGAAGCGCGATATCGCACTTGATGGTCCAGATGCCCTTGCCTTCGGTATAGGTAGCGCCTTCAACACGAGCAGCATATTCCTTGATTCTGCCACGTTCAACTTCCTTGATCTGCTTAACAACGTCAAGATTGATGCCGTTGGGATCGTATACGTAACCGTTGGAGTCGCTCATTGCAACAACCTTAGCGCCGAGCTGAGTAGCCTTTTCGCAAGCGTAGATAGCAACGTTACCCGAGCCGCTTACTACAACGGTCTTACCAACGAAGGTATCGCCCTTCTTCTTGAGCATATTGTCGGTGAAGTAGCAAAGACCGTAACCGGTAGCCTGCTTTCTTGCGAGAGAGCCGCCGTAGGAAAGGCCCTTACCGGTGAGAACGCCGGTGAATTCATCACGGATGCGCTTGTACTGACCGAACATATAGCCAACTTCTCTTGCGCCAACACCGATATCGCCTGCGGGAACGTCGGTATCGGGACCGAGATACTTCTGAAGCTCGGTCATAAAGGCCTGACAGAAGCGCATAATTTCATTGTCGGACTTGCCCTTGGGGTCAAAGTCTGCGCCGCCCTTACCGCCGCCCATAGGAAGACCGGTAAGAGAGTTCTTGAAGGTCTGCTCGAAGCCGAGGAACTTGATTACGGACGAGCAAACGCTGGGGTGGAAACGGCAACCGCCCTTGTAAGGACCGATTGCGGAATTGAACTGAACACGGAAGCCGCGGTTAACCTGAACAACGCCGTTGTCATCAACCCAAGCAACACGGAACTGAATGAAGCGTTCGGGTTCAACGATGCGGTCCATAACGCCTGCTTCAACGAGATCAGGGCGCTTTTCGATAACGGGAGCGAGAGATTCGAAAACCTCGCCTACTGCCTGCAAAAATTCCTTTTCGCCTGCATTACGCTTTTCAACCTGAGCGTAAAGGTTCTGAAGATACTGATTGTTAATCTGCATTACTATTTCCTCCGAATAAGAAATAAACTTAATTTAACGTGTTATTATACAATGCTTTTTGCAAGATTTCAATAGTTTGCTTGCATATTCTACTTGATTTTTTCCAAAGAAATACGTTTTTTTGCAACATCTACGTCGATCACTCTCACTTTGATAATGTCGCCGACCTTAACAACGTCGCTTGCGCGCTTGACGAACTTATCACTTAACTTCGAAATGTGAACCAAGCCGTCCTGATGCACGCCGATATCGACAAACGCGCCGAAATCTGCAACGTTACGAACGGTGCCCACGAATTCCATGCCCGTTTTAAGCGAGGAAATATCCATCGCGTCGGTGCGGAGGATCTGGGGAGGAAGCTCGTCACGGGGGTCACGGCCGGGCTTGATAAGCTCGGAAATGATATCGTTAAGGGTGGGAACGCCGATGCCGAGCTCATCGGCAACCTTTTGTGCACCCTTTTCCTCAAGACGGTTGCGGATCTCACCAAGTCTGCGAGCGCGCACGTCTTCTCTGCCGTAGCCGAGCAATTTAAGGAGCGAATAAGCCGCCTCGTAGCTTTCGGGGTGGACGGAGGTGTTATCCAAAACCTCGGCACTTTCGGGCACGCGGAGGAAGCCTACGCACTGCTTGTATGCCTTTTCGCCGATACCCTTTACCTTCAAAAGCTCGCTTCTCGTCTTGAAACGCGCAACGGTGGTTCTATATTCGTAAATGCTTTTTGCAATTTTGGAGTTGATGCCCGCGATATGTGAAAGGAGGCTGACCGATGCGGTATTAAGGTCCGCGCCAACACCCGAAACACAGGATTCAACAACGCCCGAAAGCGAGGTATCAAGCGCCTTTTGCTCCATATCGTGCTGATACTGACCGACGCCGATAGCCTTAGGGTCGATTTTTACAAGCTCTGCAAGCGGATCCTGCAAGCGGCGTGCGATCGAAACCGCGCTACGAAGCGAAACGTCAAACTGAGGAAATTCCTCGCTCGCAAGCTTACTTGCGGAATAAACCGAAGCGCCTGCCTCGTTTGTCATAATATAGCTTACAGGGCGGTCAAGCTCCTTGATCATACCTGCAACGAAGATCTCGCTTTCCTTCGACGCGGTACCGTTACCGATCGAGATGATATCGACCTTGTGCTTGTTGATAAGTGCTTTAAGCTTTGCCTTTGCCTCATCGGTCTTGTTCTGAGGAGGAGTGGGATAAACCACAGTGGTATCAAGAACGTCGCCGACGTCGTTTACTATTGCAATCTTACAGCCGGTTCTGTACGCAGGGTCAAAGCCCATAACGACCTTGCCGCGTACCGGAGGAAGCATAAGAAGGTTTTTAAGGTTTTCACCAAACACGCGGATCGCCTGCTCCTGAGCGTTTTCGGTTATGGTGTTGCGCATTTCGGTCTGTACCGAGGGCGCAATAAGACGCTCGTAAGCATCGTCGGTAGCCTCGCGCACGAAATCGGTGCTCGAGCATTCACGTGCGGTGAGCATCTGACCGCGGAGGTAATCGAATATCTTTTCCTTGTCAACCTCGACCTTAACCGAAAGGATGCCCTCCTTTTCGCCTCTGTCGACCGCCAAAACGCGGTGAGACGGCATTTTGGAGAGAGGCTCGTTATAGTCGTAGTAAAGACGGTAAACGCTGTCCTCCTCGGTTTTCGCCTTCGAAACGAGATTGCCCGAGCGATAGGTAAATTCGCGTATCCACTTGCGGAATTCGGCATTATCCGAAACACGCTCGGCAATAATATCCTTTGCACCGTTCAGCGCATCTGTTGCGGTGTTTATCTTCTTTTCGGGGTTGAGATAGTTTTCTGCCTCTGCAACAATGTCAACGTCCTTTTTCTGCTCAAGCATAAGCTCGGCAAGGGGCGTAAGACCTGCTTCCGCCGCAATGCTCGCACGGGTGCGGCGCTTGGGGCGGTAGGGGCGGTAAATATCCTCGAGCTCGGAAAGAGTTTGCGCGTTTTCGATTGCGTTGACAAGCTCCTCGGTGAGCTTACCCTGCTCGTCGATAAGGCGTTGAACGTCCGCGCGTCTTGCATCGAGCGCGCGATAAAATTCAAGCTTTTCGCCAAGCTCGCGCAATTTTTCATCGTCAAGCGAGCCGGTAGCCTCTTTACGGTAACGCGCGATAAAGGGAATGGTGTTACCCTCATCGATAAGCGAAACCGCCGCTTCGACCTGCTTTACTCGTATTTTTAATTCCTCTGCGATTTTTGCTATTATATCCATTCGAAAAAATCCTTCCAAATTTTGCTATTTTATATTATATCACGAAAACCTTGATTTGTAAAGAAAAACAACAACGGAAGACGATTCCTTTTAAAGAAATTATCTTCCGTTTTTCGCGTTATTTAAGCTTATTTCCGCAGCTTGTGCAGAAGGATGCGCTTATCGGCATCTTGTTGCCGCAGCTTGTGCAAAAGATATGCTCGCGTTTTTGTTGAGGCTGGGGTTCGACCGGTACCTGTTGGGGTTCAATAGGCGCAGGTTGAGATTCAATAGGTGCAGGTCGAGGCTGCACGGGAGGCTGAGGTTGTACGGGAGGGGGAGCATATTGAGGAGGCTGCTGAGGTTGTACTGGAGGTTGTTGAGGCTGAGGAGCGGCGCCGGGGGCAGGTGCCGTCGCGCCGGTCGCAACGCCGCCGTTGTTTGTTATCATAAGCTCAACGTTGCGAACGCGTCCGGAAAGCATGCTCTTGGGCACTGCGCCAAACACTCCGTCGATTCCCATTTCACCGGCATAAACACCGGGGACAACGGCAAACTTTATCCACGCTTCGACGACTATACGGTCTTGATCCGCCATAATTTTAAGGAAAGTCG
>JAFYON010000047.1 GCA_017560145.1 Clostridia bacterium
AAACTGACTCCGCTAGAAAAACGAAGTCAGTATGTCGCTTAATATTTAATATCTACCATAGGGGTTCTTTTTGTGCTGTCCGTACAATTTGGGGCATAACAATAACGGAGCCGTTTTCTTTTTGCTTTTTATTCAATAAACATCGCATCGCCAAAGGAGAAGAAGCGATATTTTCTGCTTACCGCCTCGCGATAAGCGTTCATCGTGTTGTCGTATCCCGCAAAGGCGCAAACGAGCATTATAAGAGTGCTTTCGGGAAGGTGGAAGTTGGTTATCATCGCATCAACGCACTTGAATTTCACACCGGGATGGATGAATATCGAGGTATCGCCCTCGTACGGGTGGATAACACCCGATTCGTCGGTCGCGGTTTCAAGCGTGCGCACGCTTGTCGTGCCAACCGCAATAACGCGTCCGCCACGTGCGTGCACGGCGTTTATTCTGTCCGCCGCCTCCTTGGTGACCTTAATATATTCGGCGTGCATTATATGATTTTTAAGATCGTCCTCCTTAACGGGACGGAAGGTGCCCAAGCCGACGTGAAGAAGCACGCGCACTATCTCGACACCCTTTTCCTCTGCCTTTTTCAAAAGCTCGGGAGTAAAATGCAAGCCTGCGGTAGGCGCGGCGGCAGAGCCGTCGGTTTTCGCATATACGGTTTGGTATCTGTTTTTATCGGCAAGCTTTTCAGTAATATAAGGAGGAAGCGGCATTAATCCGACACGGTCGAGTATTTCGGCAAAAACGCCGTTATATTCAAACCTTATCACGCGGATACCGCCCTCGAGCACGTCGGTAACAACGCCCTGAAGCTCGTCCGAATAAACAACCCTCTGACCGACCTTCGTTTTCTTGCCGGGACGGGTAAGGCATTTCCAAGCCTCGCCCTCGACATCCTCAACGCGTGAAAGCAAAACCGTTTCGATCTCGCCCTCTCTTCCCTCCGCTTTGCCAAAAAGGCGCGCGGGAATAACCCTGGTATCGTTGATAACAAGGCAGTCGCCCTCCTTAAGGCGGTCGATTATATCGTGGAAGGTCTTATGCTCGATGCTTCCGTCGGCCTTGCCAAGACACAAAAGCCGCGACATATCGCGCACGGGCGAAGGAGTCTGGGCAATAAGCTCCTCGGGGAGATCGTAAAAATAAGTTGAGCGTTTTAAAAGGTCCATACAGTTTCCTTTACCGCACTTGCGGAATATACTTATTTCGAAGGGATTTTTAACATTATACTACATCGTCAAAAATATTTCAACTTAAAAAGGAAAATATAGCATGAAAAAGTCGATTGTTTTTCGCGGAGTAGCAACCGCACTTGCAACGCCGTTTGATGAAAAAGGTATTGATTATATCTCGTTGGCGCGGATGATAGATTTTCAGCTTTCGCACGGGGTCGACGCTCTTGTCGTTTGCGGAACAACGGGCGAATCCTCCACCCTTTCCGAGGAGGAAAGAAAAGAGCTTATTGCCTTCACCGTCCGTCAGGTGCGGTCACGCGTGCCGGTTATTGCGGGAACCGGCTGTAACGATACAAGACGTGCCTGCAAAATGTCGGAATATGCCGCAAGCGCAGGCGCGGACGCGTTGCTTGTCGTAACCCCTTATTATAACAAATGCACCCAAAAGGGACTTGTTTCCTATTATTCGGATATCGCCTCGGCTTCGGCGCTCCCGTTTATCGCCTATAGCGTGCCTGCGCGCACGGGTATGAAGATCGAGCCCGAAACAGCGGTGAAAATTGCAGAAAACAAGCAAGCCGTCGGTTTTAAGGACGCAGGCGACAGCATTGCCGACACGGCGCGCATAATTTCGCTTTGCGGCGACGAGCTGCCCGTATATTCGGGCAACGACGACAGAATTTTGCCGGTAATGTCGCTTGGCGGCAAGGGTGTTATCTCGGTTATGTCGAACCTTATCCCGTTCGAGGTAAAGCAGCTGTGCACGCTTTATTTCGACGGCGATATCACAAAAGCCGCCGAATTGCAAGCCCGTCTTATTCCGCTTTGCGATGCGTTGCGGTGCGAGGTCAACCCGATTCCGCTTAAGGCGGCGTTAAGCGAGCGCGGCTTTTGCAAAAACATTCTCCGTGCGCCGCTTACCGAGCTCTCGCGCGATAATATGAAGACCCTTTTAAAGGTAATAAACGAGCTTTAAACAAAAATCCACCCGAGGTGTTCTGCCTCGGGTGGCGTTTTTTATTTGTCTGCGTTCGAGGAATAGACGTTCGCTACCTCGGTGATCGAAATGTATGCCTTGGGATCGCATTCGTGGACGATGCTTTTCATTCTGCCCACCTGAAAACGGTTCACGATAAAATAAACCGCGACCATATCGCTTCCCGAATAAAAGCCCTGTGCCTTAAGAAGCGTCATACCGCTTCCGAATTCCTCGGAAAGCGCCTTGCACACGTTGTCGGGGCAGGAGGTTACAATCATTGCCGCCTTTGATCTGTCGAAGCCCTCGACGATAAAGTCGACCGTCTTGAGTGCAGCCATATATGCAACTATCGAATAAAGCGGCAATATCCAGCTTTGAAGGATAAGTCCGCATATTACGTAAAGGATAACGTTATAGACCATAACGAAGGTGCCGACGGTAATTCCGATACGCTTTGCAAATATTACCGCAAGAACCTCGATTCCGTCCATCGCACCGCCAAAGCGGATCGCAAGACCGCTTCCGGCACCCGAAATAAGACCGCCGAACAAAGCGCAAAGCAAAAGATCACTTTCCGCCAAGGGCGAAGCCATACTCACGTCGACGGGCAGAACGTCGTTTATCAAAAATGCAAAAAGCGAATACATCGCAACCGTGTATATCGCATAGACGGTAAAATGAATTCCCTGCTTTTTCAAGCCGTAAACAAACAACGGAACGTTAAGCAAAATAAGGAATACCGAAAGCGACATCCAATCGGGGGTTATTTGCGACAAAAGCATCGAGGTACCCGAAATGCCGCTGTCGTAAAGCTTTACCGGTGCAAGAAAGAAGGTAACGCCAAACGCGTTTATCAAGCCCGCAACCGTAAGCAACAAAAAGTTTTTGGTTTCGAATTTTTTCATTGGATCACTCTATCTTAAGTTTTTCTGCGTAGCCGCTCGCCAATTCGTCGCAGCGTTCGTTATATTCGTGCCCGTCGTGTCCGCGCACCCAGATAAATTCAACCTCGTGCGTGCAAAGCAGATCGTCGAGCGTCTTCCAAAGGTCGTCGTTCAAAACGGCGGATTTGTCCGCCTTGCGCCAACCCTTGCTCTTCCAGCTTTCGAGCCAGCCCTTGTTTATGGCGTTGACGAGATATTGCGAGTCGCTGTAAAGATTCACTCTGCACGGCTCCTTAAGCGCCTTCAAGCCCTCGATCGCGGCGGTAAGCTCCATTCGGTTGTTGGTCGTAACCCGTTCGCCGCCGAAAAGCTCCTTTTCCTTGCCGCCAAAGACCAATATTGCGCTCCAGCCGCCTGCACCGGGATTGCCCTTACAAGCGCCGTCTGTATAAATGTCTACCGTTTTCAATCTTTAACACCCTTTATCTTTTGCAATCTGATATCGGTTCCCACAAAGGAAAACAAACGGAATTCTCCAACCACGCGTGAGAAAAGTCGCTCGCCGTAAGACTTTTTAAGTCCGTTGTGGTTCAGGTTCGAGGAGATCAGTGTCTTTTTGCCGTTGACGATACGCATATCGATAATGCTCGTTATTGCAGAAACACTGTATTGCGACATACATTCCGCACCCAAATCGTCAATAATAAGCAACGCGCAATTTTCGTATTTCTTTCTTTCGGAAATGTCGGCACGGTTAAATCGCACCGCCTCTACCGTGTCAAAAATCTGCTGTGCAGATTCGTAAATAACACTTAAGCCCTTTGCCGAAACGACGTTTGCGATTGCGGCTGTAAGGTGGGTCTTGCCCAAGCCCGTACCGCCGTAGAAATAAAGCCCTGCGGCGTTATCGTTGGGGAATTTATCGGCATAAAGCTTACAACCCTCAAGAACGGTCTCCATATGATCGCGCTCGGGTCCCTGTGCATAGTAAGATAGCGAAAAGCTTTCGAAGGTCTTATCCAAAAGGCCTCCCGCAAGACTGCTTGCGCGGTAGTTTTCGACCGACATAAGCTCTCTTACACAATGGCAAAGCTTTATTCCGCAATATCCGCCGTCGTTGCAATCGGGGCAATCGAACTTGGGTGCATCGTAATCCTTGTCGTATCCGCAGGAAGCAAGTATCTGCTCGCGCTCGCTTGCAAGAGCATCGCTTTCGGCACGAAGCTCCTCAACGCTTTCGCCAACCAACGCGCGCATAGGTATTTCGCGAAGCAAATCGTCGATGGTCTTAACGCGCGGCAACCTCAAATGAAGCTCGGCGCGTCTTCTTTCCGCCTCGTCCATTGCCGCTATTCTGTTTTCGGTTTTTATGCTTAATGCTTCATTCAGTTTCATTTGTTATCACCAAACAGATCGTCAAATCCTCTTGAAAGCGCCGCTTCTATGAATTCGTCGCTTCCGTCAAGGCTCGAATCGGTTCCCGCTTTTCGGCTCGAATCGCCTGTATTTATATCCTCGACCGTTGCAAATCCGCTATCGTACCAACGGCGTAGTATTGTGTTCATATAGCTGATGCTAACCTTTCCGGTCGCATCGACTGTCTTTTCATAAGCAAGCTCGACAACGTCAAATTTAAACGCCCATTCGCCGAACCACTGATCGAAGGTCTTCTTTTCCTTGCTTGTAAGCGCACGGGCACCCATGCCGAAAAGCTTGCGGAGCTTGCCGACGTTACTGTTTATCTCGGCTTTTCGGGTAAGATATGCTTCGAGCTTTTCATAAGTGTCGATTCCCTGCTCGTAAAGCGATATCGCCGTCTTGAATATGTACTGCATATTCGCTTTGCCGTTTGCACAGCAATCCTCTGCTATTCCGCAGATAACCGGTGCGGGGATGCGCGCGTAATCATAAAGATAGAAAAGAGAGCTCAGATCGTTTTTGGTAAGCACCGATTTCGCCAATCTTTCGCAAACGAATTCATTGAGCATCGCAAAATCGGCTTGATTTATAAGCGCGTCCGTAATAGTTTCCGAATCGTAATTGCGGTAAACGGCAGTATCGCTTGCAATCTTTTTCTTTTTGCCCTCGCTTTCGGAAAAAACCGCCGCTCCGCGCCAAAATGCGATCGCGGCTTCTGCCTGCGAAACTGTCAAGCCAAGCTCACGCGCGGCATCGGCGACACTGCTTTCGGGCTCTGCAAAGAAATAAACAAGAGCTTTCAATTCCTCTGCGGACGCGTTTTTGATATGGGATAAAACGTCCCGAGGTAATATTATTAGGTTTTCTGCGGGAGTTTTAATAGCCATTTTACACCTTTTAAGATTTAATAATACTTACGTCGGGGCTTATCGCAAGAGTAAGCTTGTTCTTCTCTGCGAGCGAACCGACGATTTCGACGGAATAATCGACAAAAAGTCTGCCGCCGTCCATTGTAAGATTGTTTTCGAGATTTTTCGTGCGGACGCGAAGCTGAAATTGCCTGTCGCCTGCGCCGATAATGCAATCGTAAGCCTTGCCGTCGTTAAAGACAAGATGCGTTCTCATCGGGCCGATGCGGTTAAGCGAAACGGTTTCGTCCTTAAAAACGTTTATTATTGTCGTTGTGGAATTTTCCTGCTCGGTATACTCGATGCAAAGCCCTCTTCTGGTATTTTTCATCGTTCCCGAAACGAAAAACTCCTCGGTCTCGCCGCGTTCTTCGCCGCGAAGGATAGATGCGGCGTTTATACGCTCGTTCGAAATACGTATATCTACGGGTATTTTCATGTTTTTTCCTTTTTAATAGTTTTCAATATCGATATGCATTGCGCTTACTGCGATATCCTCTCCGAGGAAGCGCGAAGCATTTTGCGAAAAGAGCTTTTCGCCGCCGCTTGTGTAAAATTCGGTCTTGCCGCCAAAACCGTTAAGCAGACCTTTTTCGGTCAACAGCTTCTTTATTCCAAGCGCCGCCGCCTCGCCCGAGCTTATAAGCCTTGTTTCGGGCAGATATTTTGCGATAACGTTTGCAAGAAGCGGATAATGGGTGCAGCCGAGAATCGCCGCATCGGGCAATTGCTTTGCGATCGGCGCGATATATTCCGAAACGATGGCGTTGGTCGCAGAGTCGTCTGCCGTGGGGTGCCAATTTTCAACCAACGGCACGAACATCGGGCACGCCTGATTGATAATATCACCCACACCGTTCTTTCTCAATTCGGCTTCAAAGGCGCCGCTGTTTATCGTCGCGCTTGTACCGAGCACCGCAACGCGGTTATTGCCGCCTTTTGCAATTTCGGCCGCCTGTCTTGCCGTTTCTTCGATGACGCCGACTACCGGCACGCCTGCAACAGCCGAAACGTCGCTAAGACAGTTCGAGCTTACGGTACCGCAGGCAATAAGGATCGCCTTGACGCCCAGGGACATAAGAAAACGGGTGTCCTGAAGTGCGAATTTTTTAATTACCGCAGGCGATTTTGTGCCGTACGGGATACGCGCACTGTCGCCGAAATATATAATATCCTCGTCGGGCATAAGACGTCTTAATGCGGAAAGCGCCGTTAATCCGCCCAGACCCGAATCGAAAATGCCGATCGGCTTTCTGTTTTCCATTATATCAGTCCTCGCATCCTTCGGCAAGTGAAAGAAGCTTGGTGATAAGTGCCTTGTATTCTATTCCTATGCAAGCCATCATTTTGGGATACATACTGATGGGAGTAAAGCCGGGAATAGTATTTATCTCGTTAAGGAACGCGCCGTTTTCGGTAAGGAAGAAGTCCACGCGTGAAAGTCCGCTGCAGCCGAGCGCCTTATAAACCTCAACCGCAAGAGCGCGAATGCTCTCTGCGGTCGCCTCGTCCATAGGTGCAGGTGCAAGACAAACCGATTTATCGTTAACGTATTTGGTTTCGTAATCATAAAAATCGCTGTTGGGGATAACCTCGCCGCAAACCGATGCAAAGGGCTTTTCGTTACCGCAAACCGCAACCTCGATTTCACGTCCGACGGTGTTCGGCTCGATAAGTAATTTTTTATCGTGCTCAAATGCAAGCGCGATACCGCTTACAAGCTCGCTTCTGTCCTTTGCCTTGGTTATGCCGACAGAGCTGCCTGCGTTTGCGGGCTTAACGAAAACGGGATATGCATATTTCTCCTCGACCGAAGCAACAAGCGCGTCGATATCGCAGGGCTTGCTTGCCGAAACGAAGGGAACGACGGGAATGCCTGCGGCAGCGCAGATGGTCTTGGTCGCCGCCTTATCCATCGAAACCGCAGAGGAATAGGTGTCGCATCCGACGTAAGGAATGCCCGCAAGCTCCAAAAGTCCCTGCATCGTGCCGTCCTCACCGTTTTTACCGTGAAGCACGGGGAATGCGACGTCGATCCTTACGATCTCAAAGCTTCCGTTTGCGCCGTCAAGCGCGATAAGGCCGTGATGCGCCTTGCAGGGCGAAATAACGGCAGGGATCAAAAGCGCACGCTTTTCCTGCCAGATATGGTTGCGGAGATCGTCGGTGCTTCCGCGATAGATCCACCATTTGCCGTCCTTGGTTATGCCTACCAAAACAACGTCGTAAATATCTTTATCAACGTTTTCGGCTACGTTTGCCGCAGAAACACAGCTTACCTCGTATTCCGAGCTTTCACCGCCGAAAATTATTGCAACTGTCTTTTTCATAATCGATTACCTCCTAAAAAACGATGGCATTATATATTGTCCACATAAGGGGTATGGTCAGGATACATATAAGGCTTGTGGAAAGCACGATATCCGCCGCCGTGCGTGAATCGCCGCCATAGGTTTCGGCAAGGCTTTGGATCATCGTAGCACCCGGACAGCAA
Organism: Clostridia bacterium; assembly: GCA_017560145.1. GTDB lineage: Bacteria > Bacillota > Clostridia > Oscillospirales > CAG-382 > Coliplasma. The sequence goes on from JAFYON010000047.1 coordinate 7,860, forward strand.
GCCAGAACAAACGCCGCGGTTTTGACCTCGTTGCCGACCGGAAGAACAGAAAACATAAGTCCGATGATTATCGGGCTGATTATTAATTTTATTGCCGCTGCTATGTATATGCGGTAATTTGTGAAGATCCTTATAAGGCTCTTTGTCGCAAGGCGCATTCCGAGCACAGTCATGCAAACGACCGTCGACATTCTTCCCAGCGTTTCGATAAAATCCGCGATCGTTTCGGGAAATTTTACTCCGCAGGCAAACAAGGTAAAGGAAACCGCAAAGGTTATTACCGACGGATTCAAAAATACCGCCTTGAGTTTGATATATTTTTTGTCACCCGTCATCATCAGAAGTCCGAGCGTCCAGCCGATAACGTTCATCGAGATCGAAAACGCGGCGGAATAAACGCGAACCTCGGGCATACCGGGAATAAGATACTCAAGCAAAGGCACACCGAAAAATCCGACGTTACCGCAAATACCCGCAACCGAGCAGACGCGGTGACCGAGGTCCTTGTGCATCTTTTTGCGGAAGAAGAGCGAATAAAGCCCGATGACCGCTATCTGTGCCAAAAGAGTAACGAAAAAGAATATCCAAAGGTCTCGGATAAGTATCGGCGTACTGTCGACCGACGTGAGTGTATAAAGCGAAAGAGCGGGCTGGCAGACGTAAAGCAGAAATTTTGCAAACGCCTTTATCGAATCCTCGCCAAGCACCTTGAGTTTTACAAGCAGATACCCCGGAACGCCGTAAGCGATCATCATAAGTACCTTTAATGCGGTTATGGCAAACATATCAATAACCTATCACTGTGAAAAGTTTTATTTTTTCTTGACTATCTCGTCAATAACGCCGTATGCAAGCGCGTCCTCGGCGAACATCCAATTGTCGCGCTCGGTATCGCGCACGATCTCATCGTAAGGTCTGCCGATGTTTTCGGAAAGGATACGGTTGATACGCTCCTTGGTGCGGTTTGCAAAGTTAGCGGCAATGATAACGTCGGACGCCTGACCGCCCGCAGAGCCGATAACCTGATGAATCATTATTTCGCTGTTTTCAAGAGCGTAACGCTTGCCCTTGGTGCCTGCCGCAAGAAGAAAAGCGCCCATACTGCAAGCCGAGCCGACGCAAACGGTCGAAACGTCGCACTTGATGCTTCTCATCGTATCGTAAATGGCAAAGCCCGCAGAAACGCTTCCGCCGGGAGAGTTGATATAAAGCGTGATATCCTTTTCGGGATCCTGCGCCTCGAGAAATAGGAGCTGAGCAACGATGCTGCACGCGAGATCGTCGTTTACCTCGTTGAAAAGCAGAATTATTCTATCCTTTAAAAGGCGAGAAAAGAGGTCGTAACCGTTCTGTCTTCCGCCTTCGTTTTCAAAAAAAGTAGGGTTGGCTATCATCATTTTGCCTCCAAAGTTATAATCAATTGATTTTACCACAAACCGATCCGCTTTTCAATAGCAATTTATAGGACCCTTTGCGGAATAATACCGCAATATGTAGAAATTATATTAATTTATATTAATAGTTTGACATATTGACTCTTACGGGTTATAATATACCGTAAAATGATTGAGAGGTGAAGGATATGTCTAAAAAGCCGTTGCTGTTGTCCCCTGCCGGCAGCTTTGCCGCGCTTAAGGCGGCGATCGATGCAGGCGCCGACGAGGTATATTTGGGCGGCGAAATGTTCAACGCGCGCATAAACGCATCCAACTTCGACCGTCAGGCATTGATCCGCGCGGGCGAGCTTTGCCGCGATTCAAACGTGGCTCTGCATATCACCCTCAATACGTTAATATATGACAAGGAATTCAAGAGCGTTCTCGATTACGTTTCCTTTCTCGAAAGTAACGTCCGCCCCGACGGACTTATCGTTCAGGACCTTGGCGTTGCCCGTACGATCAGAAGAGAATTTCCCGCGCTTGCGCTCCACGCGAGCACGCAGATGAGAATACATTCGCATCTCGAGGCGGATTTCCTTAAAAGGCTTGGTTTCACACGCGCGGTGGTCGCGCGCGAGCTTCCCAAGGAGGATATAAAGCGCTTTGCCGAAACGGGGCTCGAAACCGAAATTTTCATTCACGGCGCGATCTGTGTAAGCGAAAGCGGCGGATGCTTGATGAGCTCGGTTATCGGCAACCGAAGCGGCAACCGCGGCGAATGTGCCCAGCCCTGCCGTCTTCCCTGCAAGGGTGAAAACAAATATCCTCTGTCGCTTAAGGATATGTGCCTCGCATCGCACGTTACCGAGCTTTGCGAGATCGGCGTTACGAGCCTTAAAATAGAGGGCAGAATGAAAAGCCCCGATTACGTCGGAGGCGTTACCTCGGTTTACCGCCGACTTCTTGACGAAAACCGCAACGCGACCGCGGACGAGATAAAATATCTCACGTCTCTTTTCTCGCGCTCGGGCTTTACCGACGGTTATTTTACCTCGAAAATAAACAAATCGATGTTCGGCATCCGCCGAGAGGAGGATAAACAAAGATCGCAAAGCCTTCCTCCCTTCAAAAAGGCGGTCAAGCGTCCGCCGCGTGAAAGGATAATTCCCCCTGCCGAATGCAACGTTCCAAAGCGTGATGAATCGAAAACCCTTCACCCAGGCAAGCAAAAGGGCTTTGTTCTGCGCTTTGAGGGCAGATTGCCTTCTGCCGAATTTTTGAAAAAGCACGCGCCGAACTCCGCAAGAATAGACGTTCCGCTTCGCAAATGCACCGATGCACGCCTTGCGCCCTACGTCGAAAAGCTTTCGGCAATTATGCCGCGAAGCATTTTCGTTGCCGAGCAGGAAACGGTCAAAAAGCAGCTTGCGGAGGCAAAAGCGTTCGGGATCGGTCGGGCGACGGTATCCTCCATTGCTCACCTGGAGCTTTGCAAGGATATGATCCTGCACGGCGATTATGCGTTGAATATCGTCAACCGCGAATCGCTCGATCTGTTCGACGAACTTTCGCTCTCTTCGGTAATGCTTTCTCCCGAAACCGACGGAAAATTTGTGCGCTTCAGCCGTTGCGCGCTTGAATACATAGGCTACGGCAGAACTCCGCTTATGTACACGCGCACCTGCATTATCCAAAACGTCGAGGGCTGTAAGAACAAAAGCGAATGCTTTTCGTTTCTTACCGACCGCACGGGTGCAAAATTTCCGATACTCAGCGGGCCGAGCCACACTAACGTTATCTATAATTCGCTTCCGGGATACAGATTGGACCGCAGAAGCGAGCTGAAAAAATCGGGCGTGGGCTTGATAACGCTTCTCTTCACCACCGAAAACGAAAAGCAAATGGACGAAGTGATCTCGCTTTATCAAAGCGGAGAAAAGCCGACCTTCCCCTATACGAGAAAATGAAAACAGCCGATTGTCAGGCAAGAGCTACTTGACAATCGGTTTTTCTTATGATAAAATAAATCAGCTAAATTTGAATATTTTTAAGGAGAACAGTACCATGAACGCAAAAAGACTTATTTCCGTTTTGCTTTGCATGCTTTTTGTTGCTACCTCCTTGCTTTTGGCTTCCTGCAGTGACGTAACCACTACCGAAAACAGCCAGGCAGACCAGAGCAACGCAGGTACCACCGACGAAAGCAAAGAAGCAAGCGACACCGCTGTCGACTTCGACGAGCTTATGCCTGAATTTTCTTGGTCCGGCTCGGAATACGAAGAATTCAACGTTCTCGTTGTTTCTCAGGAAGGCGACGCTACCTATTACTGCGAAGACGTTGTTCCCAACGCTTACTCCACCACCGACGCTTCCTTGAGCGAAGCAGTTGCTAAGCGTAACGACGAAATCCTTTCCAAGTATGGCGTTACCATCAACGCTCACCCCGTTAAGGACGTTCGCGCAGACCTTAAAGAAGACATCACCTCCAACCTTATGCAGTATGATGCAGCTCTTATGTTTATGCCTGCTGCAGCTTCTCTCGCACAGGAAGGATATCTCTGGGATCTTAACGAATTCTCGGATTACCTCCACTTCGATCAGCCTTGGTGGGATCAGTCCGCTACCGAATCTCTTTCCATCGGCGGCAAGCTTTACTTCAACACCGGCGACATCTCCATCATGCCCAAGATCGTTTCCACCGCTATCACCTTCAACAAGGAAATCTTCAAGAAGAACTTCCCCGAACAGGACCTTTACCAGATGGTTAAGGACAAGGAATGGACCTTCGATAAGATGATCGAAATGAGCCGTACCGTTACCGCCGACACCGACGGTCAGTCCGGTATGACCTATCACGACACTTGGGGTCTCTCCGCTTCCTACGGCGACGTTGCAGGCTTCTTTATCGGTGCAGGCAAGAACTACATCACCAAGGACTCTGACGACCTTCCCATCATCTCGATGAACAACACCTCTTCCGTTACTACTCTCCAGAAGATCCTCGAAGCTCTCCAGCTTAAGGACGAATGGTGCTTCCACTGTAACACCGTTACCGACGGCTCCAACATCTGGGTTATCTCTCTTGACGTATTCGGTCAGAACCGCGCTCTCTTCAGAACCAGCGCATTCTCCGCAATCAAGAAGCTCCGTGCTTATGATGACGCTCAGGAATTCGGTATCGTTCCCAATCCTCTCGTAACCGAGGAACAGGAAGATTACTACACCTACTGCTCCGCAAGAATGGCATACGCCGCAGTTATCCCCAACTCGCTTCAGGGCGACAAGGCTAACTTCGCTGCATTCATGCTCGAAGCAATGGCATACGGCGGAAGAAAGTACATCACTCCCGCTTACTACGAAACCACCCTTAAGTACCGCGACCTCCGCGATGATGAATCCGGCGAAATGCTCGACCTCATCTTCAGCAACGTTGTTTACGACCTTGGTATTATCTATGACTTCGGCGGCGTAAGCTCGATGATCACCGATATGATGAAGAACAACAGCACCGACGTTGCTTCTACCTTCGAAGCTAAGCAGGACGCTATCCTCGACGCTATCGACTCCTGCGTTGAAAGCTACTCGTAATTAAATCGCAATATAAAAGAAGTCCCGTTTGGGACTTCTTTTTTTATCCTTTGTTATCTGTTTTTTCTCCAGGTGGAGGGTGAAAGCGCGATTATAAGCGGGAATATTTCGAGTCTGCCCAAAAGCATCGCAAATGAGAAGATTATCTTTGAAAATCCGCTGTAATCGGCAAATCCGCCGCAGGGTCCGACCGCGCCGAATCCGGGACCGACGTTATTGAACGTCGTGATAGCGGCGGTGAGGTTCGTTTCAAAGCCGAACGGCTCGAAGCATATCACAAGGAACACCGCCATTATGCCGATCGCATAGAACGCGAAATAGATCGCCACGCTGCTTGCCGTTTGATCGTCAAGCGGCTTGCCCTCGAACTTAACCGAGCTTACCGAACGGGGATGAAGCATTCGCTTGAGCTCGCGCAGGATCTGCTTGAACAAAATTACCACGCGTGATATTTTCAAACCGCCTGCGGTCGAGCCTGCGCATCCGCCGAAGCACATAAGCAAAAGCAAAATGCTCTTTGAAAGCGAAGGCCACAAATTGAAATCTGCCGTGGAAAAGCCCGAGGTCGTTATGATCGACGAGGCTTGGAAATATGCCAATCTGAGAGAATCGGCAAGGCTTTGCTGATCGGGATAGATGTTTGCGGTTATGATCGCAACCGAAGCCGCAACTATTCCAAGATAGACCCAAAGCTCGGTACTGCGGAAGACCGGCTTCGGTCTGCGGATGATCAAAAGGAAATAAAGGTTAAAATTGATTCCGAACAGAAGCATAAAGGTCGCGATAACGTTTTGCGAATAGGGACTGTAGCTTGCAACGCTGTCTGCCTTAATGCCGAATCCGCCCGTACCTGCCGAGCCGAAGGTGTGGATAACGCTTTCAAAAAGATTCATATCGCCGACCCAAAGCATCAAAATCTGCGCGAAGGTCATAACGATATAGATAAGATACAAAATTTTTGCCGTATCGCGTCCGCGCGGCACAAGCTTGCCGACTGTTGGGCCCGGCATTTCCGCGCGCATAAGGTGGATCGATCGGTCGGTCATATTCGAAACGATCGCCATAACGAACACAAGAACACCCATACCGCCGATCCAGTGAGTAAAGCTTCGCCAGAAGAGCATACTGTAGCTCATAGCCTCGACGTCGCGCAATATCGAAGCGCCCGTCGTGGTAAAGCCGCTTACCGTTTCAAAGATCGCATCGATATACGACGGTATTTCGCCGCTCAGCGTAAACGGCAGAGCGCCGACGACCGACATACAGATCCACGCAACGGTTACGATCGCAAAGCCCTCCTTGGCGTATATTACCTTGTTTTTCGTTCGGCATACAAGCGAGATAAGCGTGCCTGCGGCAACCGCAAGCGCGGCGGTTATCAAAAACGCCCAAAGCTGCTTATATTCGCCATAGATGATTGCCACCACGGCGGGCAACAGCAGCAAAAGCGCCGCTATCTGCCCAATACGGCCGAACATATAAAATACCATTTTACGGTTCATAGCTGTTCCGCCCTTTTATTCAAGAATATCGTCGAGGTCGATCACCTGATTGCCCGAGGCGATAACGACGACTCTGTCGCCTGCTTGGATCTCGTCCATACCGCCGGGGATGATCGCCTTTCGTCCGCGAACGATACCCGCAATAATTATATTCGGCTTCAACCGCATATCCTTAAGCGGTGTTTTAAGTCCCTTAAAGTCCTTGCTTACGTTAAATTCAAGCGCCTCAACGCTTTCGTCCATAAGCTTGTAAAGAGTTTCAATGCTATTACTGCTCTGAGAGTTGTTAAGCGCTCTTGCATAACGCGCAAGCACGTAGGAAATGGTTCTCTTGGGAGAAACGATACAGTCAAGACCAAGCTTGTCCGCCATTATCGCAAGCTCGTTGCGGTTTACCTTTGAAATAACCTTGGGAACGTTTTGTGATACGGCGAAGATGGAAATAAGTATGTTAAGCTCGTCCATACCCGTAAGAGCAACGAATGCATCGACCGAGCCCAAGCCCTCCTCGAGCAAAAGCTCCTGCTGGGTACCGTCGCCGCAAATAACGACCGCATCGGGAAGCTCCTCGGCAAAGGAACGGCAAACGCGCTCGTCCTTGTCGATAACGATAACGCGGTTACCGCTGTTCAAAAGACGCTTTGCAAGATAATATGCGGTACGGCTCGCACCGAGGATCATAACGCTTTTTGCCGATTTCTGATCCAATCCGAGCATTTTAAAAAGCTTTTGTATTTCCGAGCCGGAGGCGGTTATACCGATCTTGTCACCGCTCTTGAGCACGAAATTACCGTCGGGGATATAAACCTCATCGCCGCGTTGCACCGCGCAGATAAGGTATTGTGCCTTGTATTTACGGCGAAGCTCAATAAGCGAAAGGCCGTCGAGAAGCGATTGCTGCTTCAAGCGAAGCTCGACCATTTCCAAATTGCCGCCCGAAAAGCTTTCGATATTAACCGCGGCAGGCATTTTTAAAATATTAAAAAGCTCCTTCGCAGACATCCATTCGGGGTTTAACGAAACGGTAAGCTTTAATTGCTTGCTGAGAAAATCAAGGCTTTTATCATTATATTCGGGATTTCGGATACGTGCAATGGTGTGCTTTGCGCCCATACGCTCCGCAACGAAGCAGGCGAGCATATTCAGCTCGTCGGAGCTTGTAACGGCAACAAAAAGATCCGCCTTGGAAACACCTGCTTCCTCAAGCGTTTCGGTGTCGGCACCGTTGCCGCAAACACACATAACGTCATAAACGTTGCCTATTTCTTCAATAACCGAGGGCGAGGAATCGACCGCAACAACGTCGTTACCCTCTCCGACAAGGCTTGAAATTATCGAGGCGCCTATCTTACCGCACCCGACGATGATCATCTTCATATAAAACCTCCGATAAAACGGAAACTTATGCAATTTTTCAGTATTATAACACATTAAATCAATAAAATCAACTCTTGACTTCTTGCGCATTTTGCATATAATATATTATGTCTTCGGGGCGGGGTGAAATTCCTCACCGGCGGTAAAGTCCGCGAGCGTAATGCACGATCCGGTGTGATTCCGGAACCGATCGTAAAGTCGAGATGAGAGAAGAACGTTAATATAACGGCTTTTTGCCGCTTTTTGACATGTTTTACCCCCGAAGGAATTTCCTTTTCGGGGGTTTTTGTTATGAAAAAAAGCATTGATATTAAAAAACTGACCGTCGGCGCAATGCTTTGTGCGCTTGCCTATATCGTTATGGCGATCGGCCGCGTTCCCGTGGTTTTGTTTTTGAGCTACGATCCCAAGGACGTTATTATCGCCCTTGGCGGATTGATCTGGGGGCCGATGATGTCATTTGTCGTGTCGCTTGTCGTTTCCTTTATCGAAATGATAACCGTAAGCGATACCTCGTGGATCGGATTTATAATGAACGTTATTTCGACCTGCTCGTTCGCCTGCACGGCAGCGTTTATTTACAAGAAAAAACGCACACTTTCGGGAGCGGTCATCGGTCTTGTCGCGGGTATGGTTTTTGCGGTTTCGATTATGATGCTTTGGAACTATCTTATCACTCCGCTTTATATGGGTTACCCTCGCGAAGCGGTGGTTGCGTTGCTCGTCCCCGCGTTTTTGCCCTTTAACCTTTTAAAAGTCGGCTTGAACGGAGCGCTCACCTTCCTGCTTTACCGTCCGATCGTTTCTGCGCTTAAAAACACGGGATTTATCGATAAATCAAAAAGCAAGAACGCCGAAAATCGCAAAACCAACGTCGGGCTCATCCTTGTTGCTTTCGCGGTTTTGATCACCTGCATATTATTTATTCTTTCTTTGAACGATATCATATAAAACAAAAAAGCGGAAAGGGAGAAAATCTCTTTCCGCTTGTTTTTTATACGATATTATAGGTCTTCATACAATGGCGCTTGATAAGAATATAGTCATAGGTGTCGGTCTCGCCGTTTTGGTTCACGTCGGCGGAAAGCAATTGCGTTTTGCCCAAAATGACGGTCTTCATATAAATACGCTTTACGAGAATGTAATCGTATCGGTCGATTATGCCGTCGAAATTAACGTCGCCGCGCCAAAGGCTCTGGTAAGCCTTCATCACAACCTCGGCATACATCTTGTATCCCGTACCGTTGGGATGCACTCCGTCGGGGAAATATTTTTCATACCCGTCGATCGACTTGAAATAACCGTTTAGGTCGGCGATCGCAACGCCCTTTTCGGTTGCTACCTCCAAGCAGGCTTCGGCATAAAGGGTCACGATCCCGTTCGGTCCGCCATAGGGCTCGAACGGCTCTGCTTCGTGCCTCGTCAGATATTGCTCGTCAACAACGGGCGTGGGAATATTAACGATAACCCTTGCGCCGATTTTTTTGCATTCGTCGATAAAATAAGCCATATTCGCCTTATATGTGTCGATATCGACGTAGCGCGCCATATCGATCGCGCAGTCGTTAACGCCCAAGCTTATAAAAACGATATCGGGGTTGCGGTCAAGAACGTCTTTTTTAAAGCGAGTCTTTGCGGTGTTCGTCGTATCACCGCCGACGCCCGCATTGATTATATAGATGCCGTAAAAGGGTTCGATGTATTTTTGCCATTCGCCGGCCGCTGTAATGCTGTCGCCGAACGCAATAACCGTAAACGTCTCGCCGCCTGCAAGACAGTAAAAAGGAAAGACCGATGCAATTATCAGAAGCGAAACGAGAAAACACAAAAGCTTTTTCATAAAAACACCTCCATGCATAAATATTATACCCGTTTTTAACATTATTCGCAACCGTTTTTTTGTAAAACTATTGAAAAAAAGAAATATAAATGTTATTCTAAAGGCAGAACCGAAAACATAACGATCGAAAGGAACTTTTTGATATGCTTAAGCCCATTGTCGGTACTTGGTTTGAATTCCAACACCACAACATCCCCGAAGGAAAATATTGGAACCCTATTTGCCGTTGGTTCTCCGACGAGCAATGGGAAGCAAAGGTTGACGAAATTGCAGAGCTCGGTATGAAATACATCGTCCTCCTTACCACCGCTCAGGTTTATGAGGATGGCAACAGATTTGCATACTTCAACACCGATATTTATCCCTTCTTTGATATGGGTGCAAAGGATCCTATGGGTGCACTCCTCCGCGCCGCTGAAAGAAACGGTATTAAGGTTTTCGTTTCCTGCGGTTATTACGGCAGCTGGAACCAGACCCGCAACAATATGATCAGCCCCGAGGTTACCGCTCGCGCATTCAAGGCAATGGAACAGCTTTATGCACAGTACGGTCACTATAAGTCCTTCTATGGCTGGTATCTCCCCGATGAAACCGGTATTTACCCCTATTACGAAGAAGACTTCATCACCTACGTAAATAACTATTCCGCTTTCGCAAAGACTATCGATCCCAAGCACAAGATCCTTATCGCTCCTTACGGCACAAACCACCTTATTGCAGACGATAAATATATCGCTCAGCTCGAAAGAATCGATTGCGACATTATCGCATATCAGGATGAAATCGGCGTTCGCAAGTCGAAGCCCGAGGAAACCCCTGCATTCTACGAAGCACTCCGCAAGGCACACGACAAAGCGGGCAGATCTGCACTTTGGGCAGATATGGAGGTGTTCGAATTCGAGGGCGACGTTTACAGAAGCGCTCTTTATGCGGCTGATATGGAAAGAATCGACCGTCAGATCAAGAGCATCTCTCCCTACGTTGACGAAATTCTTATTTATCAGTATCAGGGTATGTTCAACAAGCCCGGTACTACCGCTTATATGGGTCACCCCGATTCTGTCAAGCTCTATCAGGACTACGTTGCTTGGCTTAAAAAGAACGGCCTTAAATAATGGTACGGCTTAATTTAGAGCGTTCTCCGCACGAGGACGCTCTTCCTCTTGAAAAATATATTTCACAAATCGTTTCCATGCCTATCGGCGGCTTTGATTTCGAGATCCGCAAAAAATCGGTCGACGCGCGCCGCAACCGCGTTAAGCTTGTTTATACGGTTGACGTTTTTCTTCATTCGGGCGACGAGGCAAAAATCGCATCGCAATGCGGCGGCACCGTTGTAGAATCGGAGGAGGAATATACCTTCCCCAAAGCAAGCGGCACCCCGAAAAAGCGCCCGATCATCGCAGGCTTCGGTCCTGCCGGTATTTTCGTCGCGCTTTGCCTTGCAAGATCGGGTATGCGCCCTATCGTGCTTGAGCGCGGCAAGGCGGTCGAGGAGCGAAAGATCGACGTCGACGAATTTTTCTCGGGCGGTAAATTGAACGAAAACTCCAACATTCAATACGGCGAAGGCGGTGCAGGCGCATTTTCCGACGGCAAGCTCAACACGCTCGTCAAGGACAAAAGCTTCCGCGGACAGTACGTTTTAAACGAGCTCGTCAAGGCAGGCGCGCCGAAGGAAACGCTTTATATTGCAAAGCCGCATATCGGAACCGATCTTTTGCGCGGCGTTGTGAGCAACATCCGCAAGGAGATCATTTCGCTCGGGGGCGAGATACGCTTTGGCTCGTCGCTTGTCGATATCCGCACCGAGGGCGACAGACTCGCTTCTGTGATCACCTCGGACGGAGAGATAGAAGCCGACACGCTCTTTCTTGCAACGGGACAGTCGGCAAGAAATATTGCCGAGATGCTTTATTCCCACGGCGCCGAGCTTGAAAGAAAGCCCTTTTCGGTCGGATTCCGCATTGAGCATCCGCAAAGATCCATTGATATTTCGCAATACGGCGATGGCGACCATCTTCGCTTTTTGCCTCCTGCCGAATACAAGCTATTCACGCATTGCAAAAACGGCAGAACCGTTTACAGCTTTTGTATGTGCCCGGGCGGACACGTTGTTGCCGCGGCAAGCGAAAACGAGCGCCTTGTTACAAACGGTATGAGCTACCACGCGCGCGACGGAAGAAACGCCAACAGCGCCATCCTATGCGAGATACTTCCCGAAGATCTCGGCGACGGCATTTTTGCAGGCTATGATTACCGTGAACGCCTTGAAAGAGCCGCGTTTGAAATGGGCGGAGGCGATTTTACCGCACCTGCGATGACCGTAGGCGATTATCTTGGAAAAGGCAAGGGCAAGGCGGATATTATCCCGACATATCCGCGCGGAGTTAAATATTGCGATATTTCAAAGCTCTTTTCAAGTGAGATCAACGATTCCTTCCGCGAAGCCCTCGTTGCCTTCGGCAAAAAGATAAAGGGCTTTGATTCAAGCGGTGCGATAATGACCGCGGTCGAAAGCCGCACGAGCTCGCCGATCCGCATAAAGCGCTTTGACGACAGACAAAGCAACGTAAAGGGTGTTTATCCCTTGGGCGAGGGCGCGGGATATGCAGGCGGTATCATCTCCGCCGCTATCGACGGCGTGCGCTCTGCCGAGGAATACGTTTTAAACGTGTAAAACAACAAAAGACTACTCCGAAAGGAGTAGTCTTTTTTATTACTTTTCGGGGTTCATTATTCCCATAACTCCGTCCTTGCCGACGATATAATGCTCGAGCAATTCGATTTCGTTGGCGGCAAGATGCGCCGCAATGCGTTTTGTCGAAATAATATCGTCAAACGAGGGGATAATGCTACCGCTGGGGTGGTTGTGTGCAAGAACAACGGCCTTTCCGCCAATGCGTATGATGCCCTCGGTCACGGCGCGAAGCGAAAACTTTGCCGAGCTGATCCCACCGCGGAAAATAACCTGCTTGCCGATATATTCGCCTTCTGCGTCAAAATAAAGGGCGTAAACGGTTTCGTTGGTTCTTTCACGGTAAAGGTCGGTCAGATATTCCTTCAGCTTTTCACCCTCGAGCAGATCCCTGTCGCCGATGCAAACGCCGGTACGCGCAAATATCTCGCCGAGAAGCGAAAACAAAACTCTTGCGCCGTCCTTTAACATGGGGACCGACGTCAATTCATCAAGATCGGCACGGATAACTCCGTTAAGCGAACCGAATTTTTGAATAAGCGCTTTGGCGATCGGCCTTGTATCGGCACGCGGAACCGCATAAAAAAGCAGCATTTCAAGCAATTCGACGTCGCTGAAAATTTTCGCACCTTCGGAAAGAAGCCGCTTTTTACAACGGCTTCTGTGTCCTAAGATATCGTTTGCTTTGTCTTTTTCGGCTTGCATTATTTTGCTTCGGAAACGATCTGCATCGTATCGGATGCGATAACAAGCTCTTCGTTGGTGGGGATTACGAGCACCTTAACCTTGGAATCGTCAGCGGTGATATCCACACAACCGCGAGTGTTGTTCTTTTCGGGATCGATCTTAATTCCGTAGTAATCCATATTTTCAAGTGCAAGAGCACGAAGACGTGCATCGTTTTCGCCAACGCCTGCGGTGAATACAACACAGTCAAGGCCGTTCATTGCAGCGGTGTAGGAGCCGATATATTTCTTGATTTGGTATGCAAGAATGTTGTATGCAAGCTCTGCGCGCTTGTTGCCCGAGTCGATAGCCGCGGTAATTTCGCGAAGGTCGCTCGAAACGCCGGATACGCCCAAGAAGCCGCAATTTTTGTTCATCCAGTTACCCATTTCGTTAACGGGAATATTTTCCTTTTCCATAACAAAGGGAACGACCGCAGGGTCGATAGCGCCGCAGCGCGAGCCCATAATAACGCCTTCAAGGGGGGTGAAGCCCATCGAGGTGTCGATACACTTGCCTGCGTCAACAGCGGTGATCGAGGAACCATTGCCGAGGTGGCAGGTAACGATCTTCGCGTTGGGGTTTCCGAGATATTCGATAGCCTTGCCCGAAACGTAACGGTGCGAGGTGCCGTGGAAGCCGTAACGGCGGATGTTGTGCTTCTGAGCAACCTCGTAGTTAATGGGATAGGTATATGCTTCGGGGGGCATGGTTTGGTGAAATGCGGTGTCGATAACCAAAACCTGAGGAGTTTCGGGCATTACCTCAAGACAGCCGCGGATACCCAAAAGGTGGGGCACGGTGTGAAGAGGAGCAAGGTCACGGCACTTTTCGAGGTCTGCGATAACCTCGTCGTTAACAAGCACGCTCTTGATAAGCCAAGGACCGCCGTGGACGATACGGTGACCTACCGCAGAGATAGCCGACATATCGGAAATGCAGCCGTGTTCTTTATCTGTAAGAGATTCAACCAATGCCGCAACCGCTTGCGCGTGGGTGGGCATGGGGATATCCTTCTGGATTTTTTCCTTGCCGGTGGAGGTGTGGGTGAGCTTACCGTCGATACCGATACGCTCGCAAAGACCTTTTGCGGCAACCTCTTGCTTGTCCATATCGAAGAGCTGATACTTAAGCGAAGAGCTGCCTGCATTTACAACGAGAATATACATAATTACTCCTTAACTTGACATTTTTTATTTTTTTCATTATACTACCTTTATAAATGAAATGCAAGGGGGTTTTGACGCGAAAATGAAGCAAAACGGCACAGTTTCGGTAATATGCGAATACAATCCGTTCCACTTTGGACACGAATATCAGCTTCGGACGCTAAAAACCCGCTTCGAGCGTATCGTTTGCATCCTAAGCGGCGATATCGTCCAGCGCGGAAGCGTTGCGATCGCCGATAAATATCTTCGTGCCGAGGCGGCGCTCAACAACGGTGCGGACCTTGTGCTCGAGCTGCCCATTCCCTATTGCTGCTCGTCCGCGCGCGATTTTGCATCGGCGGGAGTTTTTATTGCTTCGGCGATAGGAAGCGACTTTCTTGCCTTTTCGGCAGAGGACGAAAGCGAATTGCTTTTTTGCATCTATGAGCTTTCGAAAAGCGAAGAATTCAACACCGAGGTGCAGGAAACGGTAAAAAAGAACAAATCGCTCTCCTTCCCCCAAGCGGTAACCGCGGTTATCGAAAAGCGCCTTGGCACCCAAGCCGCCGAGGCGGTAAAAAAGCCCAACAACATTCTCTCGCTTGAATATTTAAAGGCGCTTGAAGGAACGTCGGTTTCGCCCTTTACGGTAAAGCGCAGTCCGGATTTTGAATCGTCGTCGATGATCCGCGCAAGAAGAGATTGCGACACGATGCTTTCGCTCATTCCAAAAGCAAGCGCTTCGGTTTTCGGGCGTGAATCTGGCAAGCGCTTCCCAAGAGATGAAAAGAGACTCGACGCCTATTTCGTTGCAACGCTGAGAAGGATCGGCTCGCTTGGGATTTCGACCGACGAGCTCTATTCGGTTCCCCAAGACCTTGCACAGAAGATACTTCAAGCTGCGGTAAAGCATTCCGAAACCGAACGGATTGTTGCCTCGGTCGCCGATAAATGCTACACCCACGCGCGCGTGCGCCGTGCAATAAACGCGCTCGTTTTCGGCATCACCGCCGAACGAGTTGCAAAAACGCCCCCGTATACGACAGTCCTTGCAGCCAATGAAAAGGGCCGCGAGGTTTTAAGAACGGCAAAGTCACTTAAAAAAATAGATATAGTCAACAAGCCCGTCCGTGCACTTGAGCTTGGCGAGGCAACAAGGGACGCATTCCTTTTTGCAAAGGGAATCGAGGACGTTGTTTCGCTTTCCGACCCTCTCCCCTCTCCTGCGGACGTGGGAAGAAATCCTTTTATAGGAGAAACGCTATGACAAAACATTTTTTTGTGCTTAACCCTGCGGCAGGCACGAAGGACCGTACCGAAAAGCTTAAAGAGGCAATACAAAAGCTTAAGCTGAAGGATTCCTGTGATATTTTCGTAACCGACGGCGTCCGCGCCGCCGAAAACGAGGTTTTCCGTTATCTCGAGGAGCACAAGGGCGACTTTGTCCGCATTTACGCCTGCGGCGGTGACGGTACTCTTTCGGAGGTAGTAAACGGCGTTTACCGTTCAAAAAGCAGCGATTGTGCAGTTGCGGTAGTGCCGATCGGCTCGGGCAACGATTTTGTAAAAAGCCTCGATATCCCCGTTCAATGCTTTCTCGACCTTAAGGCGCTTGTCGAGGGCGATCTGCGCGAGATAGATCTGCTTGTTGCCAAGGACGCCGAAAACAACGAACGCGCAAGCCTTAACATTATCTCGGCAGGCTTCGACGCGGCGGTATGCAAGGGACAGGAAAAGGTCAAAAAATGGCCGATGGTCAGCGGAAAAACGGCATATAACATTTCGCTTGTAAAAAGCGTTTTCTCGAAAACAAAGCATTATTTCGTGCTTAACGTCGACGGACAGCGGTTCGGCGACAGCGCAGGACCTTATCTTTTCGCCATTGCGGCAAACGGCAAATATTACGGCGGCGGCTACAAGGCATCGCCCTATTCGGACATTTCCGACGGATTTATGGAATTCATCCGTATCGACACGGTATCGCCCGTAAGGCTTTTGTCGCTGGTCGGCAAATTCCGCGAGGGCAGACATATCGATGAATTCAAAAGCATCTGCACCTCTAAGCAATGCAAAACAATGCAATTCGTGTCCGACAAGCCGATCGATATTAACCTCGACGGCGAGATCGTACCGATGAAAAACCCGACGATAAAGATCATCGACCGAGCAATAAAGATCATCCTTCCCAAGGTCTGAAACCGAATTGTGAAATTTTTAACGCGGAATTTTGTCTTCCGCGTTAATTTTTTTATTTCTATATTGAATGTTGGTTTTGTATATGATAATATTATAATAGCTCAGAACGAAAGGAGCGATAATATAAATGCTTGAAATTAAAAATCTTTGCTTTTCCGCAACCGACGGCGCGGAAAAGATCGATATACTGAAAAACATTGACCTTACTGTAAAAGACGGCACCTTTTTGGTGCTTACAGGTCCCAACGGCGGCGGCAAGACCACGCTTGCAAAGGCAATCTCCGGTATCGTTCAGCCCACCGGCGGCAAAATTTTGTGGAACGGTACCGATATTACCGATATGTCTATAACCGACCGTGCACACACCGGAATAAGCTACGGCTTCCAACAGCCCCCTCGCTTTACAGGTATGACGGTAAAGGCGCTTTTGCAGATCGCGGCAGGCGGAAGAAAGCTTTCGCGTCTTGACTGCTGCAACTATCTTAACAAGGTCGGACTTTGCGCGGCAGACTACGTTGACCGCGAGGTAGACACGTCGCTTTCGGGCGGCGAGGTCAAAAGAATCGAGATCGCAACAATTCTCGCGCGCGGCAGTGGCTTGATGATATTCGACGAGCCCGAAGCAGGCATCGACCTTTGGTCGTTTGCAAAGCTTACCGAAACCTTCCGCGAGCTTCACAAGGAAAGCGACGCTACGATTATAATTATCTCCCACCAAGAGCGCATTATTTCTCTTGCAGATGAAATTTGCGTACTCTCGGGCGGCAAGATCGCACAGCACGGCAACCGTGACGATATCTTCCCCAAGCTTATGGCAGGCGATATCAATTACGGCTGTGAATATATGAGAAAGGGCAACTGATATGGACAAGCTTGATTTCACTCTTCTTAAAGAAATTGCCCTTATGGATTCCATTCCCACGGGGGCGTACAATATCCGTAAAAACGGCGAATCGGCAGGAAGATTTTCCACCGAAAGCATCCGCATTGAAAACAAAACCGACAAGCCCGGTATAGATATAAACATCAAAAGCGGCACCAAGGGCGAAACCGTGCATATCCCTGTTATTATCACCGATACCGGATATTCCGAAACGGTTTATAACGATTTCTTTATCGGCGACGATTGCGACGTTACCATTATGGCAGGCTGCGGCATTCACAACTGCGGCGACGGTGAATCGCGTCACGACGGTGTTCACACCTTCTATATCGGCAAAAATTCGGTAGTCCGTTATGCAGAACGCCATTACGGCGACGGCGATGGCAACGGCGAACGTGTTATGAACCCTGAAACCGTGGTTTACGCGGGCGAGGGCTCGACCATTCAAATGGATACGACGCAGATACGCGGAATCGATTCGACCTACCGCAAAACAACCGTCGTTCTTGCAAAGGATGCGAATGCGATAATCAACGAAAAATTGCTTACACACGGCAAGCAATATGCCGAATCGGATATGGAGCTTGTGCTTAACGGCGAAAACGCAAACGGCAGAATCATCTCGCGCTCGGTCGGTCAGGACGAATCGAAGCAGGTATTCCGTCCCTGTGTTACCGGCAAAGCAAAGTGCTTCGGTCATATCCGTTGCGATTCGATCCTTATGGGCAAGGCAACGATAAGTTCGATCCCCGCCGTTGCGGCAGAGCACCCCGAAGCTAACCTTATCCACGAAGCCGCTATCGGCAGAATCGCGGGCGACCAATTGATTAAGCTTATGACGCTCGGTCTTACCGAGGAAGAAGCCGAAGAAAAGATCCTCGAAGGCTTCCTTGGCGAATAAATAAAAAATGGGAACGCCGAGGACTCAACTATCCTCGGCGTTAAATTTTCTGCGGCTCAATCAACCACCATTTGATTAATAAACAACCGATTGATTATTGATTCCGTCGTTTTCGTAAGCTATAATAAAAGCACACCGGTGAAATAAATATTTCGGAGGTTTTTATGAAACTTACACTCGGACAAAAAATAAAAGAGCTTCGCAAGCGTGACGGCAGAAAGCAGGAAGACCTTGCCAACGCGCTCGGAGTTACAAATCAAGCAATTTCTCGTTGGGAGAAAGACGGAAGCTACCCCGATATGGAAACGATCCCCGCGATCGCAAATTATTTCGGCATTACGATCGACGAACTTTTCGGTTATGAAAATGACCGTGAAAAGAAAATAGATTCTTTGGTATTGAAAATCAATGAAATGAGTTTCAGAAACAACGGTGTTGATATTAACATCGACGAATGCATAGCGTTTGCTCGGGAATCGATGATAGAATTTCCCGGAAACGAAAAGATAATGCTTTGTCTTGCAGACGTTCTTTACAACGCAGGATACGTCCGTTACGGAGAATATCACCTGATCGATGACGAAGGATATAACGTTTATGACGTAGAAAGGCACCGCGAATATGCAGAGTGGAAGGAAGCGATCATGATTTACGAAAAGCTTCTTAAAACTCTCGAGGTAGGAGACGCACGCCACAACGCGTTGAGAAACCTTACTCAGCTGTATCTTAATGTGGGTGAGCACGAGCGAGCGCTTGCCGCGATCGAATCTGCACCGTCGATCTACGGCTCGTATGAATTTCTGCGTATTAACGCTTTCGACGGAAAAAAGCACGCCGAAGCATATGGAGTAGCGTTGCTAAAAACCGTAAGAGCAAGCGCAGAGCTTATCATCGGAACGGTGATCGCATACGAACAAAATATGCCTACTTCTGACAAAATCAAAAGCATAAAGTCTGCGATTGCATTGTTCGACCACGTATGCACCGACGGTAATTACGGTATTCACAGTGCATATATTGCCAGAATGTACACTTTGCTTTCTCTCTATTTATGGCTTGGCGGAGAACACGATGAAGCGTTTGATGCATTGGATAAATCATTGTTGCATTTCAAAGCGTTTGAAAAATGCTGTGCAAAAGAAAGTGCAAGCTATACCGCGCCGCTCGTTAAACTGGTAGAAATCGAAAATCTTCAAGCAAAAGCCAACGATGAAAATCATCCTCACACGAGCGCACTTAGCTTGGCAGAGGATTGGCCTTGGTGGTCTGTGCAGGAATACGCCCTCGTCGTTAACGAAATCAAATCCGACCCTCGTTGGAACGAATGGGTTAAAAAGTTAAGCAAATAAAACAAAAAAAGCTGTGCATTTAATATTGCACAGCTCTTTCTTTTATTTTCTCGGTAATACAATCTTGCGGTTTTCGACCTTGCTCGATTGACGGTAGATAACGACCTTTCTGCCGATGACCTGAACCGCTTCGCAATTGAGCGCTTCGCAAAGCGAAACCATTGCTTCCTTGGGCGATTCGGGGCAGGTTTCAAGGATTGTGAGCTTGATAAGCTCGTGCGCCTCGAGCGCCTTTTCAACGGTGTCGATAACCGTTTCACCAATGCCGAACTTACCGATTTGAGTGGTCGGCTCTATTGTGTTTGCAAGCGAGCGAAGATATGCTCTTTGTTTTGTTGTAATCATTTTTTCACCTTAATATATTTTTTCTGTTTATGCGAAAGTGTCTTTTAAAAAAGCCACTCTCGCGCTCTCTTCAAAACTTTTTAATATAAATTTTCAATATAAATACAATTAATTATTCTATAAAAATCGGCGACATGTGCGTCGATTTTTATACCTTAGAGCATCGCGAATCCGGACATTTATGCACGGATTCGGTGCGAACGCACGATGCTCACAAAACCCATTGAAATCCTTGGATTTCAATGGAGAGCGTCAGCGACCTGTGCTCCCAAACCCGCCGTGGCGTTCCTCAATACATTCGTCGTCCTCGGTAATTCCGTAAGGGAGGAAGATTCCCTGTGCGAAGGCTTCGCCCGCTTTTACGTTAAAGGGTTTTGTCGCACCGACAAGCTTGATTTTAATATGTCCCTCGTTATCGGCGTTGAAATAATCCGAATCGATAACGCCTGCAGTATTCGCAAGGCGGACGCCGTATTTAAAGCCCGAGCCCGATCGCGGAAGTATTACCAAAACCCATCCGTCTGCAATTTTTGCGCGGATGCCCGTATCGATAATAATTTCCTCGCCCACGTCAAGCGAAAAATCATAAGGCGCGATAAAATCATAACCTGCCGAGCCCGCGGTCGCGCGGCGCGGAAGGGTTATATTTTCGTAGCCCTCGCGGTTAAATTGCGCTTCGGACACCTTATAAAACTTTGCAATACGGTTCATAATTTCCTCCTTGTCGGAACAAGAAAATCCTTGGATTTTTGTGTCGAGAGCGTAGCGCTATCCCTGCCAACCGCCGTTTATATCAAAAACGCTTCCCGTAATGTATCTTGCCTTATCGGACACCAAGAACGCAACGCATTCTGCGACCTCGTCGGCTTCGCCCATTCTGCCAAGCGGAATTTCATCGCAAAGCGAATCGATATCCTCAAATGTAAGGTCGCCGTTCATATCGGTATCTATAATGCCGGGGCAAACGCAGTTCACACGAATGCCTGCAGGTCCGACCTCCTTGGCAAGCGCCTTTGTAAATCCGATAATACCCGACTTTGCGGCGGAATAATCGACCTCGCAGCTTCCGCCGACCTCGCCGAATATCGACGAGACGTTAATTATAGCACCGTTTTTACGGCTGATCATATTCGGCAAAAGCCTTCTTGCAAGATTTATCGGGGCAAAAAGATTGATCTCGTACATTTTTCTTGCCGCTTCATCGCTGATCGCGTCAAACGGAAAAACAAGCGCAGTGCCTGCGTTGTTGACCAAAACGTCAACGTCGGCACATTTCTCGGCAAGCATTTTTACCGATTCGGGATCGGTCAAATCTGCAGAAATATATTCGGCGTTGCCAAGCTCCTCGCAAAGCGATTTCGCCGTATCAATACTTTGGTTGCAATGGATATAAAGATAAAATCCGTCGCGCGAGAGTGCTCGGCAGACAGCTTCGCCAATACCTCTTGCGCCGCCCGTAACAAGCGCGGTTTTTTTATTGTTCATCATTGTTTTTTTCAACAACCTTTAACAAGTGCTTTAAATCACTTTTCGAATATTTGTAAACCTCATCGCAGAAGCTGCAGGTCATTTCGGTAACCTCGTCACCGTTTTCGATCATATCGGTCAATTCTCTTGCACCGAGCGAGATAAGCGCGTTATCGGTCTTTTCTCGGCTGCAAGCACATTTATATTCACATTCGATCTCATCGAAAAGGTCATATTCAATGCCGTCGAGCACCTCGGCAAGCACGTCTTCAAGAGTGCCCTCCGAAAGGATCTTTGTAACAGGGCGCATCTTCGCCACGTTTTGCTCTAATTTTTCTGCAACCTCATCGTCATAGAAAGGAAGAAGCTGAATAAGTGCACCGCCTGCGCGAAGAACGGTATAATCTCTGTCGACAAGCACGCCGAGAGCGCAAACCGTGGGGATCTGCTCGCTCGTTGCATAGTAATATGCAATATCGTCACCGACCTCGCCCGTTTGGATCTTGGAAATTCCAACGTAAGGCTCGTTACCGCCCGCATCGCGGAGAATATAAAGCTCGCCCTGACCGATACAGCCGCCAACGTCCAATTTTCCGTCGGCGCGAAGAGGCAGATCGGCAGAGGGGTTCTGGATAAATCCGCGTACGTTACCGCACCAGTCGCTTGTTGCAACAACACTTCCGCCAACGCCGTCACCCTTAAAACGGATGGTTATAACGTCTTCCTTTTCGCCGAGCATCGAGCCGGCAAGCGATGTCGCAAGCAGAGTTCTGCCCAACGCCGCGGTTGCAACGGGGGTGGTGTTGTGTATCTGACGTGCGCGCTCAACGATATCGCGGCCGTCCAATATAATGGCTCTTGCCGAGCCGTCCTTTGTCATTGCTCTTAAAATTCTTCCCATAGCTCAAATCCTTAAGGGTTTGTTTTTATGATCTATTTTGCTATTGCCTTCTTTTTACCGTCGGAAAGCATAAGCTCAAATTCCTTGCCCTCGGGCAATTCGTTTATACTTCTTATCGCCTTGCCGTCCTCGCCGAATGCGACCGAAAATCCGCGTCCGAGCACCGACAGGGGGTTAAGGCTGTTTAATTTTTCGTTCTGTGCAAAAAGCTTCATTCTTTCGCGCTCGATTCGGTTGCCGACAAGCTGATACAAACGCTCCTCGTCCCTTGCAACCGCCATTCTTCTGTCGTCAAAATAGCTTTGCGGACTTTGAAGAACGGGGCGCTGCGAAAGCGTAAGCAAGCGTTGACGGAAATAATCGGTCCTTGCCGAAAGAGTATTCGTAAGACGAGTCTGAACGTTTTCGAACTGCTTTTTCAGATCGCGCACGTCGGGTACGGCAAGCTCTGCCGCCGCGCTCGGGGTGGGAGCGCGAAGATCTGCCACAAAATCGCAGATCGTAAAATCGGTTTCGTGACCTACCGCCGAAATGATCGGAGTCTTGCATTCGTAAACCGCGTGTGCGAGATTTTCATCGTTAAAGCACCAAAGATCCTCGGTGCTGCCGCCGCCGCGACCGATGATAATAACGTCGCAAAGACCCGAAGCATCGAGATTCTTAAGCGCGTTTATAAGCTGAGCCGGCGCAGACGGGCCCTGCACGAGTGAGGGATAAAGATAAAGCTTAACGGCAGGAAAACGGCGGCGCGATACGTTTATCATATCCTGCACTGCCGCACCGCCCGGTGCGGTGATTATGCCGACCGAAAATGGTATCTTCGGGATCCTTTTCTTATGCTCGGGCGCAAAAAGGCCTTCCTTTTGCAGCTTTGCCTTTAATTGCTCGAAGGCGATATAAAGCGAGCCGATTCCGTCGGGCTCCATCTCCTCGGCGTAAAGGCGGTATTGACCGTCACGCACGAAAACCGCAACTCTGCCGGTACAAACGACCTTCATGCCGTTTTCGGGCTTGAACTTCAGCTTCGAAGAGCCGCCGAACATCGTTGCGGGGATAGCGGAATTTTCATCCTTAAGGGTGAAATAGATATGACCGCTTCCGCCGTAAACGCGCACGTTTGAAAGCTCGCCCTTGACAACGACCTTGTTAAGCAAAGGCGAGGTGGAAAGATAGTCCCTTATATATGTGTTTAATTGCTCGACTGTAATTGTTTTTACGGTCTGACCGTTCATTCGGCATCTTCTCCCGAAGCGGACATAATAACCTCTTCGCTGTCTTCCTCGGATTCAGACTCGAGCGGCTTTTTCTTTGCAAGAGGCTTTTCGACGCCCTTTGCATATTTTCCAAGCACGCCGTGAATAAAGCCGACAGATTCCTCCTCGCCGAAATGACGCGCCAATTCAAGCGCCTCGTTGACGGTGATCTCAACAGGAATTTCGGGGAAATAATCTATTTCGCACGCCGCAATGCGAAGAACGGTAAGCGAAACGCGATCGATTCTGTCAAGGCGCCAATTATCTGTGCAGCGCTCGATCTTTTCGTTGATGTCGCCAAGGTTTTCATCCGCACGGATAAAAAGCTGACGGGCAAATTCGCTTATCTTGATATCGCGTTCGACAACTGCCGATTCCATAATTTCTTCTGCGGTGCGATCGTAATCAAAGCTGCGTTCAAAAAGCAGAGTTATTGCGACCTCGCGCGATTCACGTCTTGTCATATTCATTACCTCGTATATGTGTACATAGTAAATCACGTTATTATATCATCTTTTACCGCTGTTGTCAAATATATAGTTGCAAAATAATTGCAAAAAACACTTGAAAAATCAACATTTTTTCGCTATAATTAATCTGTTAAAATATATTTTTGAAACCGAGAGGTAATTTTTTATGTCTAACGGAATTTTCGGCGCAGAAAAGCGCCCTGTTATCACTATTGTAATGGACGGCATCGGCATTTGCGCACGTGAGGAGGGCAACGCCATCAAAGCGGCCGACACTCCCACGCTCGATATGCTTGCCGCAAAATATCCCTGCTTCAGCCTTAAGGCACACGGCACCGCAGTAGGCCTTCCCTCCGACGACGATATGGGCAACTCCGAGGTTGGCCACAACGCGCTCGGCGCAGGTCAGGTTTTCGCTCAGGGCGCGAAGCTCGTTTCCGAGGCTATCGAAACCGGCAGAATGTTTAATAGCGATTCCTGGAAGCAGATCGTTAACAACGCAAAGAACGGCACTCTCCACTTCCTTGGCCTTTTCTCGGACGGTAACGTTCACTCGCACATCGACCACTTAAAGGCAATGGTAGTCCGTGCAAAGGAAGAAGGACTCAGCAAGGTTCGTATCCACATCCTTCTTGACGGCCGTGACGTTGGCGAAACCAGCGCGCTCGATTACGTTTGTCCCTTCGAGGAATTCTTGAGCGACCTCCGCGATGACAGCTTTGACGTTTGCATCGCATCGGGCGGCGGCAGAATGGTTATCACCATGGACAGATACGAGGCTAACTGGGCAATGGTTGAAAAGGGCTGGGCTACCCACGTGCTCGGCGAAGGCAGACTTTTTGCTTCCGCAGAAGAGGCTATCACCACTCTCAGAAACGAAACCGGCGCTATCGACCAGGATCTTGCACCCTTCGTTATCGCACGTGACGGCAAGCCCGTCGGCACCATCGAAAACGGCGACAGCGTTGTATTCTTTAACTTCCGCGGCGACCGCGCTATTGAAATCAGCAAGACCTTTGAAGCAGGCGCAGATTTCGACAAGTTCGACCGCAAGCGTGTTCCCGGCGTAGTTTACGCAGGTATGCTTGAATATGACGGAGATGCTCACATCCCCTCCAGATATCTCGTTTCTCCTCCCGAAATCAGCAACACCATGGGCGAATTCCTTGTAAACAAGGGCATTCGTCAGCTCGCAGTTTCCGAAACTCAGAAATACGGTCACGTTACCTATTTCTGGAACGGCAACAGAAGCGGCAAGTTCAGCGAGGAATTGGAAGAATATATCGAGGTTCCCTCCGACGTAGTTCCCTTCGAGCAGCGTCCCTGGATGAAGTGTGCCGAGATCACCGATATTCTTATCGAAAAGATCAAGAGCGGCAATTACGATGCGCTCCGCGTTAACTTCCCCAACGGCGATATGGTCGGCCACACCGGCTCGTTCATCGCGGCTAAGATCTCGGTTGAAGCACTTGACATCTGCCTTGCAAGAATTCTTAAGGCAGTCGACGAGGTAAAGGGTATTGCGATCATCACCGCAGACCACGGCAACGCCGACGAAATGTACGAGATCGACAAGAAGTCGGGTCTTGCAAAGACAAACAAGGACGGCAGCAAGAAGGCAAAGACCAGCCACACCCTAAACCCCGTTCCCTGCTATATTTACGATAACTTCTACAGCGATAAATACGAATGCATCGACGGCGATTACGGTCTTGCAAACGTTGCGGCTACGGTAGTTACCATGATGGGCTACGATGCTCCCGATATGTAGGAAAAATCGATGATCACCCTTAAATAAACCCCTATTGCATTTTTCAAAGGACTGATTTTTAATGTTACTTGACATTATATACGGCGGCGGCTCGTTTGGCGAAATACTGCTTGAGCTGCTTATAATGATAGTCGCGCTTTTGCCCGCGCTCACCTTTCACGAGTGGGCGCACGGCTTTGCCGCGTATAAGCTCGGAGATCATACAGCGAAAGCCGACGGACGGCTTTCGCTTAACCCTCTCGATCACCTTGACCCTCTCGGCACGATAATGATGCTTTTGGTTGGCTTCGGTTGGGCAAAGCCGGTTCCGGTTATGACGCGCAACTTCAAAAAACCGCGCCGCGATTTTGCCATCACCTCGTTGGCAGGCCCGTTCACGAACTTTATCGTCGGATTTTTTGCGACGGTGCTTTTCGTTTTGGCGATATGCATCTGTGTGTCGAACGAATGGTTAGGCAACATCACCGCCGAGGCGATACTGTCGGTATTTTATTACTCGGCATTATTCAACTTCGGCTTGGGACTTTTCAATCTCATTCCCCTTCCTCCACTTGACGGCTCGAACGTGGTTATGTGCTTGCTTCCCAACCGCTTGGCGGCAAAGTATTCAAAGGTGAGATATTATTCGCGTTATATCTTTTTGGGACTTATTATTTTGCAAAATATACCGAAATTGGAAATCATTCCCCAAATCATCTTCTGGCCGCTTTCGGTAGGCAGAGATTTTCTCTTCGGCATTTCGTCTAGTTTCGCAAATTGGATATTCAGCTTTGTATTTTAATTGGATAATTACGGTGATTTATGGAAATCCTTAATTTAAAGGTTGAGCAATACGAAGGCCCTCTTGACCTTCTGCTCGCGCTAATTTCCAAACACAAAATAGACATTTTCGACATTCCCATTGCCGAAATATGCGATCAGTATATCGCCTATCTCGATGCAATGCGCAAGCTCGATATGGAGGTCACAAGCGAATTCGTCGTTATGGCGGCGGAATTGATGCTTATCAAGAGCAAAATGCTGCTTCCCCGTACCGAGGAAAGCGAAGACCCCCGTGCACAGCTTGTCGATGCATTGCTTGAGCATCAGCGTGCAAAGGCGGCGGCGGAATTTTTGCGTTTGCAAAGCGCAGGTCACTTCGATACCTTTACAAAGCCCGCAAGCGAGCTTGAAAAGAGCGATTACACGCGTGACCACGCGGTTGAATTGCTTACCGAGGCGTTTGCCCGCATTGCCGACCGTGTTGCCGCGCGCAAGACAGACGGCGAGCCCGAGCTTTTCAAGCGTATTGAAGAAAGATATTATTCGGTCGAGGAAAAATCTCAGGATATTATGAAATATCTCGAGCGCAAAAGAAATTGCACCTTTATCGACCTTTTCACCGGTGTTCACAGCAGGAGCGAGGCTGTTGCCGTATTTATGGCATTACTCGAGCTTGTGCGCGACGGTTTGATAGACGTCGAGGGCAACGGCGAGGATATCGAACTATCCATTGCCGAGCACGATGAGGAACCGATTTTCGACGGCACCCCCTTATAATCGGAGGTAACTATGAATATTAACAACGAAACCCCCGCGGCGCTCGAGGCAATACTTTTTGCCTGCGGCGGACCGGTCGCGTTTGACCGTCTTTGCGATATACTCGGTGTTAACGCCGAAGGTCTTCGCGAGGCGGCGGCGATACTTAAAAACAAATATGCGGACGACCGCGAAAGCGGAATTCAGCTTATTACGGTCGAAAGCGCATATCAGCTCTGCACGAAGGCATACGTTGCAGAATACGTAAAAAAGGCGCTTGAGCTTCGCAAGGCACCGCCGCTTTCAAAGGCATCCTTGGAGGTTCTTGCCATTATCGCCTACAACCAGCCCGTAACAAGATCGTTTGTCGAAATGGTGCGCGGTGTCGACAGCTCGGCAATCGTCGCTTCGCTTGTCGACAAAGGGCTTGTTGCAGAGCGCGGCACGCTTGACGCACCCGGCAGACCGATCCTTTTCGGCACGACCGATGCATTTTTGCGTTGCTTCGGATTGGAAAGCATCGACGATCTTCCCAAGACCGAGCTTCAAATGGCGGGCGAGCAGGTAGTGCTTGATTTTACGTCGGAGGAAGCAACCGAACCGACTGCTGAATAATTATTGAGAGGGAACATTATGAACAACACAAACGAAATTCCGCTTAAACAGATAATCGACACCGCAATTTCCAAAATCGGCGAGGTCGTTGACGTTAACACCGTTATCGGCGACCCCATTACCATTCAGGGCGACGTGACCATTATACCCTTTTCCAAGGTAGCGGTCGGATTCGCCTCGGGCGGTACCGAATTTGGCGGCAAGCATCCTTCCCCCAACGGAAAAGCATATTTCGCAGGCGGCAACGGTGCAGGCGTAACAATGTCTCCTCTTGGCTTTATCGTCGTTGAGCAGGGCAAGGCGCGTGTTGTTGAGCTTGGCAATACGGCAACCTACAACGCTCCGACTGACCCCGTCAACCGCGTGCTTGACGGCATCAACGGCGTGGTTGACAAGGCGCCCGATATTCTTGCGAAGATTATGGCGCTCTTTAACGGCAACGCCGAAAATACCGAAGAAGAGCTTGTTGCCGTCGAGGTTGAGGAAACAACCGCAGAATAATCAAAACACGTTTAAAAGCCCGTTGTTCGGGCTTTTTTCTATTGACATTCGGGGTATCGAGTGCTATAATCCAAGTTAGAAAAATATTTTCGGAGGAAGATAAATTATGAGAATTATCATTTGCGAAAACGCAGAAGCAGTTGCAAAAGAAGCTGCTAAAATTTTTGCTGCACAGGTTTATATGAAGCCCAATTCGGTTCTCGGTCTTGCTACCGGCTCTACCCCCGTTGGCATGTACAAGATCCTTGCTGATATGAATCAGAAGGGCGAAATTTCGTTCAAGGATTGCAAATCCTTCAACCTTGACGAATATTATCCTCTCGCTCCCACCCACGATCAGAGCTACCGTTACTTTATGAACGTTAACTTCTTCGATCACATCGATATCGACAAGGCAAACACCCGCGTTCCCGACGGTCTTGCTGAAGATCCTGCAGCTATGGGCGCAGAATACGATGCAGCTATCGACGCAGCAGGCGGTGTTGATATTCAGGTTCTCGGTATCGGTCAGAACGGCCACATCGCGTTCAACGAACCCGATGAAAAGCTCGTTGCAGGTACCCACCTCACCTCTCTTACCGAAAGCACCATCAACGCAAACGCTCGTTTCTTCGAAAAGAAGGAAGACGTTCCTACTCAGGCAGTTACCATGGGTATGGCTTCCATCATGAAGGCAAAGACCATCATCCTTCTCGCTACCGGCAAGGCTAAGCATCAGGCAGTTTCGGAGCTTCTTGATGACAAGATCACCACACAAAACCCCGCAACCCTTCTTAAGCTTCACCCCAACACCATTATTCTTGTTGACAAAGACGCATACGAAGGTTGATCGAAGCGCATTATCGGCGCAGAGCGAACAAAAAAGATTTTTTAATCAGTCTTTATAAGGAAGAAACCGCTTTTTGCGGTTTCTTTTTTATTTAAATTGTATTTTTTTGTTCTTTGCACAAAAAACACTCTCGCAGTAGGTTTCTACAGCTTCGGTGTTTTTTGTCCAATCTGCATCCAATCTTGCGCTCCTCCGGTTCGACTTAACCGTACGCTCTCGACACAAAATGCAGCTTCGGATTATGATTGTTCAATCTGCACTCGCCTGAACGCCCCTCCGCTTCGATTTTTTTTGCGTCAACTCTCTTCTGTTTCGCGGGGCGCATATCCTCGAAAAATATAGAATCCAACAGAAAAAGCCGCGTAATACACGCGGCTTTGTTTTTTGCTTTTTTATTTATTTGTTGTAATCGTAGCCTTGTTCGCAGGCGATTTTTGCGCATTCCTTTAATGCATTGGCGGTTTCTTCGTCGAGGCCTGCGGTATAGGTGATATCTTCAACGTCGATATCCAAATAGGTCATTGCAAGGACGCAGGCGGAAAGATATCCGCCGATATCGGAATGGTGGGAATCGTCGGTGTGATAAAGGTTTATCTTGGGATATTTTTCGGTACAGATAAGGAATGCATCTGCAACGGGAGCAACCTTTTCGATGCTATAGGTTTCGGCAAGCTTGGTGTAATTGACCTCGTGTCTATATGCGCTTGCAGGACGCTGTGCGGGGTCGTCATTGGAGGAGTAACGCTTATAGAGAACGACCTCGGCGTCGGTTGCTCTTATCATCGGGACGAGCTTTTCCAACGCGGGCTGAGATTCTGCGTAATCGGCGTTTCCGTTATCCTGAAGCACAACGTAATCGTATTTGGTGGCGTTAAGCTTGCTCTTGAACAACGCGCCAAGCTGATTGCTTGGGTCGGCATACTGCGAAAGATAAGCACCGCCGCCGCAGCAATATTCAACCTCGATATTGATTCCTGCCGATTGAGCGATAAAGAATACCTTGTAGGGGATATTGAAGAAGAAGGTGGTGCTGTTGCCGACGAAAAGGATCTTCTTGTCGACGTTCTGAACGGGATAAGCAAGCTGTCTTTCGGTCGCGATGCCGTATGCCTCGACCTCGCTTATAAACATCCAACCGCCTGCATTTGCGCAAAAGCGATACTGAACGTAGCGTGCGGTGACCGCCTCTTCAATAACGAGAGTGCATTCAACGTTCGCCTTCTTTGCATCGTCGATCTGTGTTGTCGCGCCAACGCGATGCCATTCCTCGCCGTCGTTCGAAACAAATATCCAAACGATCGAGGGTGCATCGATACCAACGCGAAGGAACTGGCAGGACGCAGTATGCGCAACGAATTTGTCAAGCGCATAATTGCCGCCAAGGTCAACTGTTATTGCGGAATAACCGTTTGCGCAGTAATCGGCGCTCGAACGGCTAAAGCCCATAAAAGCTTTATCGGAATAATTCGCTCTTTCTGCGGGAAGTATTCCGTCGGTCATGCTTATATTGCCCTCGTCGGGATAAGAGGGGTTATCGGCAGGATGAAGATTTGATTTTTTATAGGTCTTGTTCAGTGCTACGTTTGTATAAGAGGGGTCTTGCGAAATGTTAACCATAGGGGTCGTGTCCTCCTCGGGCTCTGATGATTCCTCGCTTACGTCGGCAAGCGATTCCTCTTCGCTGATTACGGGATTGCTTTGATCGGGTTCGGCTTGATCGTCCTCACAACCGAGAAGTACCAAGGGAAAAAGCGAAAGTACCAACAGCAGTGCAAGTGCGCGCGATAATGTTTTTTTCATTTTCTCCTCCGTAATTTTATTACTTATACTATACCATTTCCCCGTGTTTCCGTCAACAAAAAATTTTTCACGCGATCAAACAAGCCGCGCTCACCGTTTTTTGTTGCACAAGCAACGCGAAACAGATGAATTTAAGGGTATAATATAGTAAAGAAAGCAAGGAGGCAGAAAAATATGAAATATGCATTTTTTGACACGAAACCCTATGATAAGCCGTCGTTTGAAAAATACGGAGCCGAGCACGGCATCGAATTTAAGTTTTTCGAAACGAAGCTTAACCGCGACACCGCCTCTTTGGCAAAGGGATGCGACGGCGTTTGCATTTTCGTCAACGACGTTATAGATAGCGAAACCATCGACAGACTTTATGATATCGGGGTGCGCGCGGTCGCTTTGCGCTGTGCAGGATACAACAACGTCGACGTCAAGCACGCCTTCGGCAAGCTTCATATTTTCCACGTACCCGCATATTCGCCCTATGCGGTTGCCGAGCACGCGATAGCAATGCTTTTGACCTCGGTACGCCGTATCCACAAGGCTTATATCCGCACGAAGGATTTCAATTTCTCGCTTAACGGGCTTACCGGCTTTGATATGCACGGCAAGACGGTTGGCGTGATCGGCACGGGAAGGATTGGCCGCGTTTTTGCCGACATCTGCAAGGGCTTTGGAATGAAGGTGCTTGCTTACGATAAATTCCCGTCCGAGGATGAAAATATAAATTACGTTTCGCTTGACGAGCTTTTCGAAAAAAGCGATATTATCTCGCTCCACTGCCCGTTGACCGACGAAACCAAGCATCTTATAAACGGCGCCGCTATCGACAGAATGAAAAAGGGCGTTATCGTTATCAACACCTCACGCGGGGCGCTTATCGATACCGAAGCACTGCTTGCAGGGATAAAATCGCGCAAGGTCGGCGCGGCTTGTCTTGACGTTTACGAAGAGGAATCGGACATATTCTTTAACGATTTTTCGGGTCATATTATGGACGATGACACGCTTGCGCGGCTTATTTCGATGCCGAACGTGCTCGTTACCTCGCACCAAGCCTTTCTGACCGAGGAGGCGCTTAACAACATTGCCGAAACGACGGTGAGCAATATTGTTGAATTCGCGGAAAAGGGCTTTTGCGAAAACGAGCTTTGCTACCGTTGCGGAAAAACCGAAAGCTGCAAAAATTCAAGGCGCAAATGCTTTTAACTATTGCGTTTGGCTAAACGGTATGTATAATTGTATATAAGATCATCCGAAAGAGGCTTTTTATGTACAAATATTTACTGTGGGATATCGACGGCACCGTTTTGAACTTTCTTGCATCGGAAGCATATGCAATACGCGCGCTGTTTAAAAAATACAACCTCGGCGTTTGCGACGACGAAATGCTTGCGACCTATTCAAGCATAAACACGAAATATTGGAAAATGCTCGAAAGAAACGAGCTTACGAAGCCCGAAATTTTAATAGGCAGATTCCGTGAATTTTTTGAGCTTATAGGTGTCGATGTCTCGATTGCGGAAAGCTTTAATCACGATTACCAGCTTGCGCACGGCGACCATATCGAATTTGTTGACAACGCAAAGGAAATGCTTCTTTCCCAAAAGGGCAAATTCCTTCTTGCCGCGGTGACGAACGGCACAAAGCTCGCGCAAGAAAAAAAGCTTCGCCTTTCGGGGCTGGATAAGATTTTCGATCATATCTTTATTTCGGAAGACATCGGGTACGAAAAGCCGAATACGGAATTTTTCGACCACGTTTTTGCCTCTCTCGGCATAACCGATAAAAGCGAAGCTCTTATTATCGGGGATTCGCTCACGGGCGATATTAAGGGTGGCTTTAATTCGGGCATCGACACCTGTTGGTTCAACCCGTCGCATAAACCGAATAATCTAGATCTCCCCATCACTTATGATATTTCGGACCTAACCGAACTTGAAAATATTGTATAACAAAAAGAGCACTTTCGAAACAAACGAAAGCGCTCTTTTGTTTATTCTATTATGCCGCCGCCGAGAAGCGTTTCGCCGTCATAAAAGACTGCCGACTGACCGGGTGTTGCCGCACGGACGGGCTCCTTTGTTTCCACAAGCAATCTGCCCTCTCCGACAGGAACGAGCCTTGCCGAAACAAAGGGCGCGCGGTAGCGTATGCGCACCTGACATTCAAAATCGCCGCTTGGGAAGTCGAGCGCCGAGAAGGATGCGTTCCTTACCGTAAAGCTTGTTGTAAAAAGATCATCGTTTCTGCCAAGGATAACGGTGTTTTTCTTCATATCCCTGCCGATAACGTAAAGCGGCTCCTTATAGGCAATACCCAAGCCCTTTCTTTGACCGACGGTATAATGGCTTTGACCCGAATGTCTGCCAAGCACCGTTCCGTCGGCAAGCACGAAATCGCCCAAGACGTCCTTGAAATCGGCAACGCGGTTAAGAAATTCGCGGTAATCGCCGTTGGGAATAAAGCAAATGTCCTGACTGTCGCTTTTGTGCGCAACGGGGATACCGTATTGCTCGGCAAGCTCGCGCACCTCTTTTTTCGAAAATTCGCCGAGCGGAGCGATAAAATTCTTTATTTGATCTTGCGTAAGGCTCCAAAGCACGTAGCTTTGATCCTTTTCCTCGTCGGCGGCGCGGGTAATAACACGGCGATCGCCGCACTGCTTAACGCGAACGTAATGCCCCGTTGCATATTCCTCGGCGCCGTGATCTATTGCATAATCGTAAAGCGCGCCGAATTTTAAATAACGGTTACAAACAACGCAAGGGTTTGGTGTTTCGCCGTTTGCATAAGCCGAAATGAAATCGCCGACAACGGTTTTTCGGAATTCGTCCTTTAAATCAACGGTATGATGGGGTACGGATAACGAATCGCAAAGCTTTTTCGCATCGTTCGCCTCGGAGGGCGAGCAATTCGGCACAAGCTCTTCGCCGAAATTGATCATTGTAACGCCTTCGACGTCAAAGCCCTTTTCACGCAGAAGCAAAAGCGCGGTCGCACTGTCGACACCGCCGCTTACCGCGACAAAGCATTTTTTCATTCCGACACCTCCAAAAAAATCTTTTTTATATTCTACCACAAGCAAATAAATGTTGCAACCGATTTTGTCATAATATTCGCCTCTTTCGTGTATTAATTATATAGACACGAATCAAAGGAAGGCTTGATTATGAAAAAAACGATAGCTGTGATTTTATCTATTCTAATGACGTTTTTTCTTGTTTCCTGCTCAAGCGGAAACGAAAGCGTTACCGACAACACGCTTAACCGACCGCCCGCTTTTTCGATATTGGAAAAGCAATTAACGCTTAAAAAGCATAGCGAAAAGGGTGTGACGGCAACCTTTGACAAGGAGGAGTTCAAGGCGCTTATCGGCGAGGATCTTACCTACGTAAAGGTCGCAACCCTTCCCGAGCATAATCTCGGCACGCTTATTTACAAGGGCGCCGCGGTAATTTTGGGTCAGACCATCCCCGCAGCCTCGCTTGAATATCTTAAATTCGTCCCCAACGGCGAAACCGAGCTTGCGGCGTTCGGCTTTTCCTGCGATGCAAAAAGCTTCAACGGAAAAGAGATCAAATGCGAGATATCCTTTACCGACGGCAAAAATCTTGCACCCGTGGTTTTTGACAGCGATATGAAAACCGTTTCGGGGATCGGATGCGAATCGAAGCTTGAAATCAACGAGCCGAACGGCGACAAGTTTAAGGTGAACGTTATCACCTATCCTCGCGACGGTAGGATCGAGATCACAGAGGACGGAAGGATAACCTACGTCCCCAACCCCGACTTTTCGGGCAAGGATACGCTCGTTTACACGGTCACCGATTGTTTCGGCGCGACCTCCGAGCGCGCAACGCTTTTGATAAACGTCGAGGAAAACGAAAGCAAGCTGGTGTTTGCAGATATGCAGGACAGTACAGACCATTTGTATGCATATCGCGTTTGCTCTGCCGACGTGATGGTTTACCGCATCACCGACGGAAAATATTATTTCGATCCCGAAGCCGCCGTTTCGAAAATTGAATTTTTGGTTATGATGATGAACGCCGCAGGACTCGATGCCGAAATCGCCGCAGTTGCCGACAGTGCGGTAAGCGACGACACCGCGTTGTCATCGGGACTAAAGGGCTATCTTTCTGCCGCAAACGAGCAAAATCTTATCAAGCTTGACAACGGCGCCTTTTCCCCGTTTGAAAAGATCACGGTTGCGGATGCCGCTTATATGATAAGCGCGGCGCTTAAGCTGCCCGAGGGCAATTCCGAAAGCGTTAGCACCGGCACGCAGGACCGCACTCTTTCCGCGATACTTGCGGCAAGCAAGGCAGGCTTTTTTGAATCGCTTTCGCCATCGCACACGCTTACAAAACAGGAAACCGCAAACGCGCTTTGCAGGATGATAGATTATATAAACGAGAACAATATACCTCTGTCGTAACGGCAGAGGTATCAGATCGAAGACAAATGGGACATTTACACCCTTGAAAAAAAAGAAAACAGCAATACGAAAAGATCACTTTCAAAACAAACGGAAGTGATCTTTGATTTTATTTAAGGAATTAAAAATTCATTGTATTTTCAAGGGTTTTGAAGAAAAACTCGACTGTCGTAGATTTCTACGCCGACGCTCGCTTTTCTTCAAAACTGCCCTCATTTCTCTTGGTCTGTATCAGTTTGCAGACTTTATCTGCAAACTGATACCTCTGTCGTAACGGCAGAGGTATTAATTTTATGCTCTTCTGCAACAAAAATCGACAAAACGATTGATTTATCCGCAAACCTATGATAAACTGTTAACAGAATATATTTCGGAGGTTTTATAAAATGTTTTGCGAAAAATGCGGCTTTAACAATAACGACGGCGCTTCCTTTTGCCAGAATTGCGGCGCGCCTATAAACAATGCGCCCAACCAAATTTATCCGCCCTATCAGCCCCCCGTTCAAACCATCAAGCCCAAAATTCCTTCGTTGGGTATGGGCATCACCTCGATGGTGCTCGGTGCAACCACCTGTGCGTTCCTCTGCTATGCGGTTATCATCTTCCCCTGCGCTATAATCGGTCTTATTCTCGGTTGCATGGCAAATTCCCGTGCGAAGGCAGTCGGACTTAAAAACGGCTTTGCGACCGCCGGCATCATCACCTCTGTGATTGGTCTTGTAATGGTCGTTTTGTCGTTGATATTCTTTATCTGGATTTTTGACAGCGTAGATTCGGGCTATTATTACGACTATTATTACTATTATTTTATCAACAGCTTGCCGTTATAAAAGATATTGTTTTTGTAAAAAACGATTGATTTTAGAAAAAACATGTGATAAACTAGTACAAACAAATTTTTAAGGAGATATTCAATATGTTCTGTCCAAACTGTGGCTCGAATAACGCCGACGGTGCAGCTTTCTGCGCTAATTGTGGCACCAAGCTCGATAATCAACAACCTCAGCAGGAGGCTCAGC
Source organism: Clostridia bacterium (assembly GCA_017560145.1). Taxonomy (GTDB): domain Bacteria; phylum Bacillota; class Clostridia; order Oscillospirales; family CAG-382; genus Coliplasma. The sequence goes on from JAFYON010000047.1 coordinate 44,371, forward strand.
CTCAATATCAGCAACCCCAGTATCAACAACCCCAGTATCAACAACCCCAGTATCAGCAACCCCAACAGCAGTATCAGGCTCCCTATCAGCCTCCTTACGTTCCCACTGCTCCCGTTGCAGTTCCCGGCAAGGCACTTGGCATCGTTGGTATGATCCTCGGTATCATTTCCGTTTCTTTCTTCTGCCTTCTCTACTACTTCACCTTTATTTTCAGCATCCCCGGTCTTATCCTCGGTTGCATCGGTAACAGCAAGGCAAAGAGCGTTGGCGCAAAGAACGGCATGGCAGTTGCAGGTATCATTACCTCGGCTATCAGCATAGGCTTAAGCGTTATCTTCATCTTCTTGGTAGTTTTGGGCGTATACGCTGCATATTAATTGCAAAATAAAACCTGCGATTCATTCGCAGGTTTTTCTTTTTATTTATGGTATTTCTTTCCGCCGTTTATTGAAAACGCGCGATAAACCTGTTCGGCGAGCATAACCCGTGCAAGCATGTGAGGAAAGGTCATTTTCGACATCGACAAGCGAAGATCGCATTCGCGCTTTAACGCTTCGTCAAGCCCAAAGGACGAGCCGATTATAAAGCATATCGGGCGCGTTTCGTTTGAAAAGACGTATGCCAGCTCGACGCTCGAAAGCTGCTTACCCTCGATACACATTGCGATTTTCAGCGCGTTTTTCGGTATTGCCGATCGGATCCCGTTCGCTTCCTTTTCGAGCGCGCGCAGAATAAGCTTTTCGGAATCCTCGCCAAAGCAGGATTCCTCTTTTATGCAAACCGTCTTGTAATCGCAAAACGCCTTCAATCGCTTGATATATTCATTTTCGGCATCCTTGAAATATTTTTCTTTAAAATCACCAACGTGAATTATTGTTACAGAGTTCATAATTGTTATTTCTTTCTTTTTCTTGCGTTAACGGTTTTCTTTTTTCTTACCGAAAATCCGAAATCTCCGATCTTTTTGCCGAGGGTAAAATAATCGCCGTGCGAATAAGCAAGAAGGTCTGCACGCTCGAGCATCAGTTTTCCCTTTTCGTCGATTATCGATTCATCGACCGAAACGGCAACGATATCGGCAATAAACATATCGTGCGAGCCGAGCGGAACAATTCTGTCGACCTTGCATTCAAGCGTAAGCGGACATTCGGCAACGCTTTTGCAGGAAACCGCAAAGGAGTCTGATTTGGTAAGCTTGGTTTCCTTGAATTTGTCGATATCCTTGCCCGATCTTACTCCGCAGAAATCCACCGCGCGCACCATTTGGGCGGTGGGAAGATTAACGCAAAATTCGCCGCTTTCCTTAATCAGATTATATGAAAAGCGCTCGGGTCTGACGGAAATATAAAGCTTTGGCGGTTGGGTGCAAACAATACCCGTCCAACCGATAGTTATTAAATTGTCCTTTTCGCCGTTCGAGCTTGAAACAAGCACCGACGGCACGGGCGCCAAAAGCGCGCCGCCCTTCCATTGCTGTTTAGACATAAGTTTTACCTATACAATAAAGAATAACATATCTCGTAAGCCATACGCAAGCCTGCCGTTGCGGGCACGAAAACGGCGCTTGAGGGGGTAGCCCTGCCGGTAATTTCGTTTCTGCCCTCGCAGCACTTACCCGGCTCTTCAAGTGAGCAAACTACCTTTAAAGCTTCAACGCCCCTTGCTCTAAGCTCCTTGCGCATAATACGCGCCAAAGGATCGCCCGAGGTTTTGAAGATATCGGTTACAGTTATTTGCGACGGGTCAAGACGGTTTCCCGTGCCCATCGAGGAAATTATCGGAACCTTTAATTCATTCGCCGATGTAATAAGCAAAAGCTTGCTCGTTACGGTATCGATACAATCTGCGATATAATCGTATTGCAAAAGATCTATCTCGCCCTTCGTTTCGGCGGAATAAAACAAATTCACGCTTGTCACTTCGCAATCGGGGTTGATATCCTTAAGCCTTTCGGCGCACACCCTTGCCTTTTCCATTCCCTCGGTAGAGGTAAGTGCGATTATTTGGCGGTTTTTGTTGGTTTCGGAAACAACGTCGCCGTCAACCACGGTAATTCTTCCGATACCGCATCTTACCAATGCCTCGGCACACCAAGAGCCGACACCGCCAACACCGAAAACGATAATGCTTGAATTATTCAGTTTTTTAACGCCGTCCTCGCCAATAAGCGGAAGCGACCTTTCAAGCAAGCTCATAATAACACCTTTTAAATTTTACTGCTTTTCAAACGGGTTTATTGCATCGACCACAGCCGACCAATATTTTTCATAGGTTACAAAGCCGGGGGCACTGCCCGAGGGCTTTTTAAGCGAGCGAACACGGGTATAATCGACCTCTACGTTGCGGCTTCCGCGCTTTTCGCTGAAATACGCCGCTATCATCGCCGCCTCGGTATAATCGCGGTCGGTAGGCTCCTCGCTTCCGTTGGGGGTCAAAATAACGTGCGACCCGTGGAAGCCCTTTATATGGAACCAAAGCTCGTTTCTGTCCGCGCCGCCGGTGAGTGCATCGTTCTGGCGGTTGTTACGTCCCACGCGAAGAAGCAATCCATCGGTTGTGGTGAAGGAAAGCGGCTTGGACGGAGGCGTTTTTTTCTTTTTGTCGCCAACCGATTTATCCGAAACAAATCCGCCCTCTGCAAGCTCAAGCTTGATTTCCGCAAGCTCCTTTGGACTTGCCGCACGGTCGATAAAGCCGATAACGCCAACCAAGTAATCGCAAACCGATTCGGTCTTTTGAATCTGCTCGGCAAGCATTACCGAAGCGCGCTTCATTTTTGAGTATTTTTTGTAATAACGCTGTGCATTTTTCGCAGGGGCAAGCGAAACGTCGAGCGAAACGGTGATTTCGTTGCCCGATTCGTAATCCATACCCGTAACCTCGCTGTCGCCCTGACGGATACGGTAAATGTTTGCGGTCACCACGTCGCCGCGGATGCGCATATCCTCCATCGCATCGCAATCCTTAAGCTCGGACTTTAAAAGCGCAAGCTTCTTTTGCGAGCGCGAAAGATGGGAATTTACGGTTTTTAATATCTCGCGCGAATATCTGCCGATGTTTACCGATTCCTCTTTACGACCGAAATAATCGGTAAGAAGCGCCGAAAAGCTTTCGTATTCGCGTATCACTGCGGCTTCGCCGTATTGAGAAAGGCGGATAAAGGAATATTCAACGCCGTTGTTTTCGCTATCGTATACCGCGTTCGGCACAAAATCGCAACCGTTAAGCACGGCAACAAGCTTTTTGAATTCATCAAGCAGCTTCGGCGCATTTTCGGCACAAAGCTCGGTTTCGGGATCACCAAACGCGCGGCAGGCAACCTCCCGTGCCACAACGGGCGAAAAGCCTAAAAAGCTTTTAAGCAAAAAGTCGCAGGCACGTGCTCCGCTCTTTTCCTCGCAAAGCGAAAGAAAGGATGCATCGTCGACCGCAAAAACAGAAATTTTATCCTGCTTTGGCGGTTGCTCGTAAGTAAGCCCTGCCATAATACTGCGCACGCCCGAGGTAATATCCGACGTCGAGCTTGCCGCAAGTATTCTGTCCTTATCGTCGGTAAGGATAATATTTGAATATTTGCCCATCATCTCGGCATAAATGAATTTACGCTTTATATATCCCATTTCGTCGGCAGAATCGAAAACGAAGCGGATAATACGCTCGTTTTCAACCCATTCGGCGGCTATAAAGCGGCCGTTTTGCAGATGCTTTCTGTAAAGCATACATATCGGCGTAGGCGTATCGGGACGGGCAACCGATTCCTCGGTTATGGCAAGTATCGGACGCGCGGCTGACGCGGATATGACGAAATTACCGCGCTTTCCGTCGCGGTATATTTGGAAGTAGAAGCAGGTTTGCGAGCTTTGGTGAATTTTTTCAACCCTCGCGCCTGCCCATTTATTCAATTCCTGCGCTACTGCGGCGCAAAAAAGTCCGTCAAATGCCATATTCTTCTTCTCTTGTAAACTGATAAATGTCGCAAGGCACAAATTTGCTTACCGTTTCGGCAAGTGCGGGGACAATAATCCTCTCTGTCGCATAGTGAGTGCCGCAGATAAGATTCAATCCCAATTCCTTGCAGTCAATCATGTGGTTATGCATAACCTCGCCCGTGACAAAAGTATCCGCACCTGCTTTGAGTGCTTCGCCGATTTCGTCCTTGCCGCTTCCCGAAACCACCGCAACACGAGAAACTGTGTCGCTCGCCTTGACCATAGGCATAGAATTGATATCGAGCTTCAAAAGCTTTGCAACCTTTTCGGCAAATTCAGAAAAGCTTTGCTTATCGACGTCACCGATTCTACCATAGGGGATAAAGCTTTCGACGTTTTTAAGCCCCAGCACAACAGATGCCAAGAAATCGTTGACGCCGCCTTCGATTATATCAAGACGGGTATGGAACGACACCACCGCGATACCGCTTTTGATACATTCGATAACGCGTTTTCCCACGCTGTCGGTATAAGAAACCTCGCCCATCGGCTTGAAAACGAGTGGGTGGTGGGTGACGATGACGTTGCAACCGTTCTTTTTGGCGATATCAATAGCGACACTCGTGCAATCGAGTGCACAAAGAACGCGAGCGACCTCCATATCCTTTTGAGGAAGCACGTCGATGCCATCGTTATCCCACGGCTCCGAAAGGGTTTTGGGGATCATTCCGTCAAGCGCATTTATTAACTGCTCTACTGTCATTTTCTTTCTCCGAATTTCAAATTAAGGGGTATCGTTCGATACCCCTTAAATCTTATTTTTTAAGCAATTTTTTTACCTTTTCGACAATGCCGTTTGCATTAAGACCGTAGTGCTCCAAAAGAACGCCTGCGGGTGCGCTCGTGCCGAAAACGTCTTCGATACCGTGTTTAACGACCTTTGCGCAAGCACTTTCGGAAAGTGCGGAAATAACCGCATCGCCAAGACCGCCGATTACAGAATGCTCTTCGCTGGTAACCACGTTGCCGGTCTTTTCTGCGTATTCCTTGATAAGATCAACGTCAAGAGGCTTAACGGTGTGGATATCGATAACAGCCGCGTCGATGCCATCTTCTGCAAGGATAGCACGAGCTTCCATAGCAGCGGCAACCATAATACCGGTTGCAACGATGGTTACGTCCTTACCGTCGGCAAGAACGATACCCTTACCAAGCTTGAATTCCTGCTCGCCCTTGGTGTAAAACTGAGGAACCGCATATCTGCCCAGACGCATATAAACGGGGCCGTCGAACTTAACGATCTCTTCAAGAAGCGCTTCGGTAGAAGCCGAGTCTGCAGGGCAAACAACGGTCATATTGGGAAGCGCACGCATAATTGCCATATCCTCGCAGAACTGGTGGGTAGCACCGTCTTCGCCAACGGTAACACCTGCGTGAGATGCGCAGATCTTAACAGGGAGCTGAGGATATGCAACCGAGTTGCGGATCTGTTCAAACGCTCTGCCGCATGCAAACATTGCAAAAGAGGATGCAAATGCGGGAACACCGGTAGCAGCAATACCTGCCGCAACCGAGATCATATTGCCTTCTGCGATACCGCAGTTGAAAAAGCGTTCGGGATATTTTTTTGCAAATACTGCAGTTTGTGTCGAGCCAGAAAGGTCGGCGTCGAGCACGTAAAAATCATATTTTTCGCCGAGCTCGGTAAGCTTTCTACCGTACGCGACTCTGGTTGCTTCTTTTTCAGCCATTTTTAACGTCCTCCTCTGCCTTTACCCAAGCATCGTAAAGCTCTTTTCTTGCAATTTCATATTCATCATCCTTGGGAGCCTTGCCGTGCCAAGTATAATTGTTTTCCATAAAGGAAACGCCCTTGCCCTTAACGGTGTTGCAAATGATTGCCGCAGGCTTGCCGCAAGCAAGTGCCGCGTTAACGGCGTTGTCGATAGCTTCAAAATCGTGGCCGTCGATCACCTGAACGAACCAGCCGAATGCCTTGAACTTTTCGTCAACGGGGTGGGGGTTCATAACGTCGCTTACCGCACCGTCGATCTGATAACCGTTGCAGTCGATAAACGCGATAATATTATCAAGTCCGTACATGTTTGCGAACATTGCCGCTTCCCAAACCTGACCTTCTTCGATCTCACCGTCGCCGAGCGCGGTGTAAACCTTCCAGTCATAGCCCTTGCGCTTTGCAACGGCAGCCATACCGCAAGCGGTGGAGAAGCCCTGTCCGAGGGAGCCGGTGGACATATCGATACCGGGGATGCCCTTCATATCGGGGTGGCCCTGAAGCATTGCGCCCAATTTGCGAAGCTTCTTAAGCTCTTCAACATCGAAATAGCCCTTTTCTGCCAATGCAGCATAAAGTGCAGGACAGCAGTGACCCTTGGAAAGAACGAATCTGTCGCGGTCTTCCTTTTGGGGATCCTTGGGGTCGATGTTCATCTTGTGGAAATAGAGATAGGCAACTACGTCTGCAATAGACAGAGATCCGCCCGGATGGCCGCTTTTTGCACCGTATACCGCGTCGACAGAATGAATTCTGATCTTAGCGGCTCTTTCTTTCAGCGTGAGGAGAGTTCTTTTTTCCATAATCATTTCCTTTCTGACTAAAGCCCGGCGCGGCGTAGCGCATCGCTGAAATACGCAGGCCTTGCCGCTTCAAACGTCATGGTCTCACCCGTTATCGGATGGACAAAAGATATGTATTTCGCGAACAGACATTGACCTTCCATGCCAAGCCTGTAACGTGCGTTTCCATATACCGTATCTCCTGCGACGGGATGTCCGATATATGCCATATGCACCCTGATCTGATGGGTGCGGCCCGTTTCGAGCGTGAGCTCTAAATGGGTGTATTCCCTGCTTTCGGCAATCACGCGGTAATGCGTTATCGCCTCCTTGGAATTCTGTGCGGTGACCGCCATTTTCTTGCGATCGGTCTTGTGACGTCCTATCGGCGCGTTCACGGTTCCGCTTTCTTCCTTCAAATGACCGCCGATTATCGCTTCATACTTTCGCGTAAAGGAATGAACGGCGATCTGCTCGGCAAGGCCTTGATGCGCTTCATCGGTCTTTGCGACTATAAGCAAGCCCGAGGTATCCTTGTCGATACGGTGTACGATCCCGGGGCGTATAACTCCGTTTATCGACGAAAGTCTGCCCTTACAATGGTAAAGCAGGGCGTTTACCAAGGTATTGTCGGGGTTGCCTGCGGCAGGGTGCACCACCATACCGCGCGGCTTATCCACCACGAGGAGATATTCATCCTCGTAGATTATATCGATTGGAATGTTTTGAGGGACCGCCTCAAGCTCGCGCTCGGGCGGAAGCTCGATCTCCAAAGAATCGCCGACAGAAAGCAAAAGCTTTTTTTCGCACCTTTTGCCGTTCACGGTGATCTTTCCTTCGGAAATAAGCTCCTGCGCTCTTGCGCGGCTTATTTCGAAAACACGTGACGCCAAAACGTCCAATCGGCATTTTTCTTCGGTATCCTGCAAAGTAACGGTGTAATTATCCATTTTCACTGTTTTCCTCGGAGGACGTTATTTCTGCTTTTACGGCTTCTTCGGTCTTTTCCTCGGTTATAGGCTCTGCCTTTTCATCGGTTACGGGAGCAACCGTTTCTGCCGTTGCACATTCGGTTGCGGCTGCAAGAGCGGCCTTTTCTGCCTTAAGACGTTTTTCGACTCTCGGCTCGAAAAAGATAACGTATACGCCAAGCAACACCGCACCGACCGTAATAAAGCAATCGGCAACGTTAAACACGGCAAAATCCATAAACTCGGTTTTAAAGAAGTCCACAACGTAGCCAAGACGGATGCGGTCGATCATATTGCCGATACCGCCGCCAAGCACCATTGCAAGCGCTATATTGAGAAGCCTATGGCGTTTATATTCCTTAACGAGCATAAAGATGATCAAGCCCATCGAAATGAAGGAAAACACCATATATACCCAACGCTGGTCCGAAAACATCGAAAAGGCGGCACCCGTATTTCTGGTATGGAAAAAGCTCATAAATCCGGGAATAAAGGGCACCGAGCCCTTATATTCGATATTTGCAACAACGATATATTTCGTTACCTGATCGGCGATTATCGCTAAGACCGCGATAACAGCTGCTAACATATTGCTTTACGGCAGCGTGCGCAAAGGTGCTGACCGTCCTCATCGACAGTGCAATCGTCCTTGTGCATCCAGCAACGAACGCACTTTTCACCCTCTGCAACGGCAACAACGACGGAAATGCCGGTTTCTTCGTCGTAATACGCACCCTCGGGAGCGTTTTCATCCGAAAGCTCAACCTTGCTTACGATGAAAATGTCGGGAAGGATCGATTCGAATTCACGGAAGAGGTTCATCGCTTCGCTGCCTGCCTTTGCATAGATAGCAACGCTCGCCTCGAGCGATTTACCGATCGCCTTGTCTGCTCTTGCAAGCTCAAGCGCCTTCATAACGCCATCGCGCAAGGTAAAGAGCGATTCGTATTTTGCTTCGATTTCCGCAAAATCGTATTTTGCTTCAAAGGAAGGCATATCGTTGCAGAATACGCTTTCAACGTCGTCTGTAGCTGTATGGCTGATGAAGCTCCAGGTTTCTTCTGCGGTGAAGGAGAGGATAGGCGCGAGCAATCTTGTAAGAGCGCTTGCGATTACGTACATAGCGGTCTGAGTGCTGCGGCGTGCAGGATCGTTCTTCGCTTCACAGTAGAGTCTGTCCTTGGTGATGTCGATATAAAGCTTCGACATATCGATAGAGCAGAAATTATGAATTTCGTGATATACGATATGGAACTGATAATTATCGTAAGCCTCGCGAACGCGCTTAACGAGCTTGTTAAGTCGCGAAAGTGCCCACTTATCGATATCGGTAAGATTTTCGGGCGCTACCATATCCTTGTTGGGATCGAAATCGTTTTCGGCAGAGCCGAGGTTTGCCAAAAGGATACGGAGAGTGTTTCTGAGCTTACGGTAGGATTCGGAAAGCTGTTTGAAGATTTCCTTCGAGCAACGAACGTCCGCGTGATAGTCGGAGGATGCCGCCCAAAGACGAACGATATCGGCACCGAAATCCTTGATAAGGTCTGCAGGGTCAACACCGTTGCCAAGGCTCTTGTGCATTGCACGGCCCTGACCGTCAACTACCCAACCGTGAGTCAATACCTGCTTGAAGGGAGCGCCCTTGTCAAGCGCGCCGACAGAGGTAAGAAGACTCGACTGGAACCAGCCGCGGTATTGGTCTGCACCTTCAAGATATACGTCTGCGGGCCAGAGATCGGGGGTGTCCTTCATAAGAGAAGCGAAGTGAGTCGAGCCCGAGTCGAACCAGCAGTCGAGAGTATCGGTTTCCTTTTCGAAGGTCTTGCCGCCGCAATGAGGACAGGTAAAGCCTTCGGGGATAAGCTCTGTAACGTCGCGTTCGAACCAAGCGTTCGAGCCGAATTCGTCGAAGAGAGCCGAAATTTTATCGATAGATTCGGGAGTGGAAACAGGCTTGCCGCACTCCTGACAGTAGAACACGGGAATGGGAAGACCCCAACGGCGCTGACGCGAAATACACCAGTCGGCTCTTTCACGGATCATGCTGACCATTCTGTCCTCGCCCCATGCAGGGAACCACTGAACGTTTTCGATCGCCTTGATAGCCTGATCCTTGAAGGATTCAACCGAGCAGAACCACTGAGGAGTTGCACGGAAGATGACCGGCTTTTTGCAGCGGTCGTGGTGAGGATAGGAGTGCATAATGCTTTCGGATGCGAACAATGCGCCCGATTCTCTCATATCCTCAAGGATTATGGGATTGGATTCCTCGGTCTTGAGGCCTGCATATTTACCTGCATAATCGGTGTGCTTGCCGTAATCGTCAACGGGAACGACAAGATCCATACCGTATCTCATACAGGTCTGATAGTCGTCTGCACCGAAGCCGGGAGCGGTATGAACGCAGCCGGTACCGCTGTCCATAGTAACGTATTCGGCATAAACAAGGCGCGAGGTCTTGTCGAGGAAGGGGTGCGAGGCGAGCATATTTTCAAAGAATTCGCCGGGGAAGGTTGCAAGAATCTCGTAATTTTCAAATCCGCCTACCTTCATGGTCTTTTCGGCGAGCGCCTCCGCCATAATATAGGTTTCTCCGTTTTCTGCCTTTACGAGCACGTAGCTTTCACGCGGGTGCAAGCAGATCGCCATATTACCGGGGAGGGTCCAAATGGTGGTGGTCCAGATAACGAAATATGTGTTTTCAAGGTCAAATCCTGCAAGCTTGCCGTTATCGTCCTTGATCTTGAATTTAACGTACACAGAGGTACAGGGATCGTCGTGATATTCGATATCCGCCTCGGCAACCGCGGTTGCACAGAAGGGACACCAGGTTACGGGCTTCAAGCCCTTGTAGATATAGCCCTTGTCGAACATTGCGCCGAAGATCTTAACCTCTTGCGCTTCGAAGTGCTTATCCATCGTGCGATAGGGAGCATCCCAATCGCCGACAACACCCAAACGTCTAAAGCCTGCCATTTGCTTTTGGATAAAGTCCTCTGCAAAATCCTCGCAAGCCTTTCTGAATTCGGGAACGGTCATATCCTTGTTAAGGTCTTTTTTGGTCTTTTCGATAGCTCTTTCGATAGGAAGACCGTGGTTGTCCCAACCGGGAACGTAGGGGGTGTAATGTCCGCTCATCGCCTTGGACTTGACGATAAAGTCCTTGAGCACCTTGTTAAGAGCGTGTCCCATATGGATAAAGCCGTTGGAGAAGGGAGGGCCGTCGTGAAGAACGAAGGGAGTTTTGCCCTCGTTCTTTTTGAGAAGCTTTTTATAAAGCTCCTCCTCGTTCCAGCGGTTAAGTGTTTCGGGCTCCTTTGTGGGGAGGTTGCCTCTCATCGGGAAATCGGTGACAGGCAAATTAAGTGTATCCTTGTAGTCCTTCATTGTCGTATTAAAAAAGCGTTTTGCCGATATTATTCGGGTTTGCTTTCTCCCATCATGTATTTAAGATATTCATCCTCTGCGTTTTTTGCTTCGGCAGAGAGCACGGGTTGATCTTCAAGTTTAACCTCGGCAATTTCCTCTTTTGCTTCGGGGGCTTCGGTCTCTTCGATCACATCGGCAAAATGCGGTTCCTCGTTCTTCAATTCGCGAACGTTCTTTCTGCGTTCGGTCTCCTCTTCGATTCTTGTTTTTACGTCGTTGAAGATGCCTGCAACCAAAACGTCGTCGTTGGGAAGAACGATATCCTCGATTTCGTTAACCGAAAGATCCTTAAGCTCGGCAATGTGCGTGCCGTAAAGCTCGTAAAGCTGCTTTTTGAAGTCGATTATGCGGGTACGCATAACCCAAGCCTTTTCCTTTTCGGCTTGGAGCTGTTGGCGGAATTCCGCAATAACGCCGTCGCAACGGTCCTTGATGGCGCCGGTGATTATATCGGCGCGGTCGTTTGCGTCGGCAATGATCTTTTCCGCCATCTTCTGAGCGGAAATAAGCGTACTGCGGATCGATTCCTCCTCGTCCTTGATTTCGTCGAGGTTGGTAACAACGATGCGAAGCTTACGCTCGAGCTCGTTGTTTTCACGGTATGCTTCGGTGTATTTTTCGAGAACGAATTCAAGATATTCGTCTACTTCCTGAGGATTGTAGCCCTTGAAGCTTTTTTGAAACTGTTTATTTTTCAATTCGTGCGGTGCTAACATTGCAGAGCACTCCTTTCGGTTATATATAGCGTTTTACGCTGAAAAGATCATTGCAGACAAACCTGCATAATAAAGCCCAAAAGCACTACGCTTTTTGGCATTAAAAACCGTTAAAGCGGTAGTGCGTCTTGAACTAATATAATTATAAGACAGGTCGCCATAAACGAAAAGTCGATAGGCGAATCCGCCAACACGGGGATATGCGAAAGCAATCCGCGCACGGGCGAAACAATAGGCTCGGTAATAGCATAACAAAAGTTGAACGCTTTTGATTCCTCATCCGCAAAAAAGCCCAAAATGACTCTTGCAAGAAGAAGGAACATCAATATGCTGAAGAAAAGATATACCGACCGTGATACGATATAAAAAAGTGTTTCCAAATATTATCTACCTTAGCGGAAAAGTTCTCTGGGCTGCTTTGCTTCCTCGGGAGCTGCGGTGTTTTCTGCCTGCTCGCCGGAAACGTCAACGTTCTTGGGAGTAACAACGTAAGTAGCGTTTGCAACCTTCTTTACCTGACCGTCGATAGCAAAAACAACGCCGCAAAGGAAGTCGATAATTCTCTTGGTAGTTTCCTTGTTGGTTTCTTCAAGGTTGAGAACAACGGTACGTCTTGCAAGAAGATGCTCGCCGATAGCTTTAACCTCGTCGAATCTTTCGGGCTTAACGACCTTCATTTCCAACGCCGCGCCGGAAGAGATGCCGCCGGTGGGTCTGGATGCGGGAGCTGCCTTGGGTGCCTGTGCGGGAGCCGCTGCAACTACCTGTTCTTCCTCTTCATATTCTTCAAATTCTTCGTTTTCGTATTCCTCTTCGCTCTTGAAGAGATCGCCCAAGCGATTCATAAGTCCCATAGTGTGCCTCCTGAAAATATGTTTATTTTTTAATTATTATTATAGATTCTTTTGCCGAAAATACTGCTTCCGACACGTACCATCGTCGAGCCGCATTCCACGGCGTCGAGATAATCATCGCTCATACCAAGCGACAGTACATCCATATTACTATTATCTACATTTTGATACGATATGTCAACAAATATTTTCCTCATTTTGCAAAAATATTCGTTATTTCCGCCCTTTTCTTCACATTTCGGCGGAATCGCCATCAAACCCCGAAGCTTTAAGTGCGGAAGGCTGTTTAAATACCTGCAAAATTCATAAATTTCGGCAGGTGAAACGCCGGATTTCGTGATCTCATTTCCGATGTTGACCTCGGCAAGCACCGGCATAATTATTCCGTGCTTTGCGGCTTGGCGCTCGATCTCGTCGGCTAACGAGACACGGTCCACCGAATGGATCATATCCACCTTGTCGATGATATACTTCACCTTGTTTGTCTGCAAGGCGCCGATAAAGTGGATCTCGGCCTTGTCGCGGTTTATCGAATCGTATTTTTTCAAAAGCTCGTTAACCCGATTCTCGCCGATAAGGTCGATTCCCTGCTCCAGCGCGAAATTTATCATTTCGGGCGGAACCGTTTTCGTCGCGGCAAGAAGGCGCGCTCTGCCGTCAAGCTCGGCCTTTATCCGCGCAATGCTTTCTGCAACCTGAATTTTATCGTTCATTTTCTTTTTTCCAAATTATTTCAATCGTTTTCCGTCGAACAGATCGTCACCGCTGATTATTACCGAATCGTGCAGCGACAGCTCGGTCTGCGATGAATATGCGATATCGCGACGGTTGGGATACGCGGGGTTTTTGGGGATCGCGCAGACGGCATAGCTGCCGTAATTGTAAATGACCGTGGTCTTTTTGAAAACCACCTTCGAGCCGACTACAACGTAAACGCCGATCTCGCCGTCTTGCATACGGATCGCGTTGTTGTTAACGCGAATGCCCTCGTGCACGGTCGTGGGAAGCTCAACCGTTTGGCAACGGGAATAATCAAAGCCCTCGGGCATTATCTTGGTGCTGAGCACGAGCACGGTGCTGTTCTTATCGGTACGGTTTATTTTGCGCTCGAGAGTCATATTCAAAACGGTATTGTTCGAATATTGGAAGGTTATCGCGTAATCTCTTCCTTCCTTGAAGCTTTCTGCGGTGCGCTTGTTTACCGCAACGGCGATATACCAGGTCGAAGACATTACTATCTTACCCGATGATTGCGAAATAAGGCTTTTATCGGGTGTGGATTCCGAAAGCTTTTCAAATTCCTCACCGGTAAGATTTTCGAGCACGTCCAAGGTAAAAGAGCTTTCATAGCCGTCGACGGTCGAATAAAAATATCCGCTCTTGGGCGACTGCAACGTATAGTTTGCCCCGCTCAACTGATTGTTAAGCGATTCTCTTTCCGCCTTAAGCTCCTGCAGCTCTTTTTTATAGTCGTCGGAATGGGTCAACGCCTGACGGCGGTTCATTAAAATAAGCAGCTCTTCCTTTTCACGCAGGACCTTGTCCAAATCGTTTTCATCGACCTGCCTTGCGATAGAAAGAATAAGCTCGTTTATCTTGCCGTCGATAAGGGTTATATCTGTCGTCGATGCGCCGGTTGTAAGGCTTGACCTTTCGAGAATGTCAATTCTGTTGTCGATCTCGCTTATGCGCTTTTGAATCTTAACATCGTTTTCGTCGGAATAGGTCACAACGATATTCTGACCCAATCTGACCTTTTCGCCGTCCTCCGCAAGGAAGCAATCGGTGCCCTCTGCGCCCTGAGGGATAAGATATTCATCGCGGAACAAAAAGGCGGAAAGCTCTTCGCGGTCGGTAATGTTAACGTAGGTTGCCGTTTCTCGGTCGAGATTTACGCTTACGTTAAGCATAAGCTGAAGAAAAACGTAAGCGACGACCGAAACCGCCATTATTGCGGTGCCGAACTGTGCAAAGAAGCGCTTTGCAAATTTAATAAATTTGTCGCTTTTGGTTTCCTGCGGCTTTATGCGGCGCGTGGTGACGGCCGTTTCTTTTCGGTTTTCCGGCAGGCTTTTGTTTTGCTCGCTCATCGTTTTCCCTCCTTTGCTTTATTTTACGGAAAATATTTTAAATATAAATTATTTCGTCGGCAGGCTTGCGGTTGAACCAGGTCAGCTGACGCTTTGCATAATGTCTTGTGTTAAGGCAGATCGCCTCTTTGACCGAATCGATACCGTACAAGCCGTCGAAATAGGGATAAAATTCCTTGTATCCTATCGCTTGCGAGGCGGTCGGCGTTTTGCGCAGGCCCTTTGCAACAAGCGCTTCGACCTCTTTTTCCAAGCCCATTTCAAACATAACGTCAACGCGCGCATCGATGCGGTTATATATCGTTTCGCGCTCACGCGGGATGATATAAACCGTATGCGCATCGTATTCGCTTTCGCGCAGCTTGCTTCTGCGGTCGAGCTCGCTTTTTGTAACACCCGTGTTGTAATACATTTCAAGCGCGCGTACAACACGCTTTACGTTGTTCGGGTGGATGGCACTTGCCGATTCGGGGTCGATCTCTGCAAGCTTTGCGTGCAAAGCATCGGCGCCGAATTCGTTTGCTTCGGCAAAAAGCCTTTCGCGCAATACAGGGTCATCCTCCGTCGCCGAAAGCTCGGTGCCCGAAACGAGCGTGTCGATATAAAGCCCCGTGCCTCCTGCGATTATCGGAACCTTCCCGCGGGAAACTACGTCCTTTATCGCCTCTTTTGCAAGGGTAACGAACCTTGCCGCAGAAAAGGGCTCGGTTATATCGCAGATATCGATAAGATGGTGAGGAATACCCTCCATCTCCTCTTTCGAGGGCTTTGCGGTGCCGATATCCATTTCGCGGTAGATCTGCATGGAGTCGCCGCTTATTATTTCGCCGCCGAGCTCGGTGGCTTTTTGTATCGCGTATGCACTTTTTCCGCCGGCTGTTGGGCCGACAACAACGAAAAGTGGGATTTTTTCCATAATACCGCCCCAACAAAATACGTGCGCTAAGGCGTAGGGATTCCTACGCCTTGCAGCCTATAATTATCTTAACATAATATGCCGTAAAGTCAATGCATTTTTTATGAATTATTTATTTTCTTTCGGTCGATTCGGCGATATAACGATATCGCGTTGCTTCTGCCGTGAATAAAAATGTTTTGGTATGTTAATTTGCTATTTACTTTTTATAAAAAAGCGTGTATAATTTAATTTGTATATAATTATTTGTAAGGGGTGCTTTCAAATGAAGGAAATGACAGTAAAAAGGATTGAAGTCGGTATGCTTCATACGAATTGCTATATTCTTAAAAACTCCGACACGCGCGACGCAATAGTTATCGATCCGGGCGATGATCTGACCGTTATTCAGGACGCGCTTCACCGCGCCGATGCGGTTTGCCGTCTTATACTTCTTACGCACGGACATTTCGACCACATCCTTGCCGTCGGCGACCTCCGCGGAATAAACATTCCCGTTGCCATTCACGAGGCGGATGCACATATGCTTACCGAGCGAGATATGTTCTCGGCAATAATCCCTTACGATCCGCGTCCCTTTGAGCCTGCCGAATTCACCTTCTCGAAGGAGGGCGAATATTCGGTTGCCGGCTTTGATTTTTACGTTATCCCCACTCCCGGACATACCCCCGGCAGCGTTTGCTACGTTTTCGACGGTATGATGTTCACGGGGGACACGCTTTTCAAGCAGAGCATCGGCAGAACCGATCTCGGCGGCGACGAAAAGCTTATGATGCGCTCGCTTCGTGCACTGCGCGATCTCCCCGGTGATTACGATATCTATCCCGGTCACGATATGCCCACAACGCTCGATAACGAGCGCAGATATAACCCCTATCTAAAAAACGCATAAAGAAACAAGGAGAGAATTATGAACATTAACTATGGCGTTGCACCGGAAAGCTTTAAGCTTATTTGGGGCGACAGAGCAAAAATGAACTTTGCAATGGTTGGCGATTATCCCAAGGAGATCAAGCTTGTTTCCGGTAAAAACGATACCGCCGCCTTTCAGATATTGATCAGCGCTGACGAACTCTTTGCGCTTAACATTTCGAACCAGCCTTGGTTTTCTCAGCAGGTAAGACGTAAAAACATTCGTTTGTCTGCAAAAATGCCGTTCGAGGCAAAGCTTTCTCACGTTGGAATGCACCTTTGTGACGATGCTTTCTATCGCGGAGACTCCTTGCTTGATAAAAGCGTTGTCGAAACCGATGCAGAAAACGTTCTTTCGGTTTATTGCGAAATGAAGATCCCCAAGGATGCCGAAAAGGGCAGCTACAACGGTAAAATACTTATTTACGAAAATTACGGCTTCTCCCGCGAGGAGCTTGTTGGCGAGCTCAACGTAACGCTTGACGTCTTCGGCTTTGTTTTCCCCGAAAATGCCGATAACGGCTTCCATTTGGATCTTTGGCAGCACCCGTCGAACATCGCACGTCAATACGGTGTCGAGCTTTGGAGCGACGATCACTTTGAGCTTCTTGACAGCTATTGCGCATCGCTTGGCGAGCTTGGTGTAAAATCGGTTTCGGTAATTGCGTCCGAAATTCCTTGGAACGGACAGGCTTGCCAGAACGAATTAAGATATAAGGCAAACCTTTTCGAATATTCGATGATCCCCATAACCCGCCGTGCAGACGGAAGCATGGATTATGATTTTTCGATAATGCAAAGATATATCGACCTCTGCGCAAAATACGGTGTTGAAGAATGTATTTCGGTTTTCGGACTTGTAAACGTTTGGGATACCAAGGAATACGGAGGACAGAGAACCGCACCGGATTATCCCGACGGAATCCACGTGCGCTATTTTGACGAAGCCACAGGCTCTTACGATTATATTCGCACCGCAAATGAGCTCGATGCATATATAAAGGCGCTCGAATGCTATTTTAACGAAACCAATCAGAACGAACGCGTGCGCATTGCGGCAGACGAGCCCGCAGACGTTGTTGCATACAGAGCAAGTCTCGAGCACATCAAATCGGTCGCTCCCTCCTTTAAATACAAGACCGCTATCAATCACGCAGAATTCGTCAGCGAGTTCGGCAACGACATTTATGACTTCGCTCCCTATATTTCGGCTATGTTCAGCGAATATGACGCGCTTATGAAATTCAAATCCGAAATGCCCGGCAAGCGCTTCCTTTATTACGTTTGCTGTGCTCCCGAAATTCCCAACAGTTTTATCAGAAGCGAGCTTACCGACGGATATTACACCGGCATTCTCGCGGCTTACGCTAAAATGGACGGCTTCTTGCGTTGGAACTACACGGTTTGGACCGATTATCCCAACCTTGATATCCGTTACGGTCCTTTCCCTGTCGGCGACCTTAACTTTGTATATCCCGGCGCAAACGGAAAGCCTCTTCTCACGTTAAGATGGAAAACGCTCTTCCGCGGCATCAAATACTTCGCGCTTATCAAGGCAGCTGAAAAACGCGGTCTTACCGAAGCGCTTGACAAGGCATACGATCTTGTTCTCCGCGAAAAGGACGTTAAGAGCCTTTACTGCAAGTGGGATCGCACAACCGTTATGAGCACCTCCGCAGACGATTACCGCGATTTTGCTACAACACTTATGGAAGCGTTGGAGGCATAGATCGATGAACGAAACGATCAAAACCCTTACCGAGCGCAGAAGCATTCGCAAATACAGCGACAGACCTGTAAGCAGGGAGGATCTGGATATTATTCTTAAGGCGGGCGTTTATGCGCCCACCGGCAGAAACACGCGTGACACGCTCTTTCTCGTCGTTACCCAAAAGGAGCTTTTGTCCCGTTTGTCGAAAATGAACGCGGCTGTCATGGGCAGCGAAAACGATCCCTTTTACGGCGCGCCCGCGGTTATAGTTGTGTTTGCCGACAGAACGCGCACGACCACGGTCGAGGACGGTGCTTGCGCGATGGCGAACCTTATGAACGCCGCATTTTCGTTGGGCATCGACTCCTGCTGGATACACCGCGCAAGAGAAGTTTTTGAATCGGACGAGGGCCGAGAGATCGCAAGATCCTTCGGCATTCCCGATGAATATATCGGCATCGGCAACTGTATTCTCGGTTACCGCGATTGCGAGCTTCCGACGCCCGTTGAAAGAACACAACCCATAATTTTTGCAGACTAAGTGAGGTTATAAGGAAATGAAGGCTTTTCGTTTTCTTCGCGCGGTTGCGTTTATCTGCTCGCTGTCGCTTTTGCTTCCCTTTGCGGCAGCTTGCTCGGACGGCACGACCGAAGAATCGGTAGAATCGAACGACTCGCTCCCCGAAGCCGACGCTTCAACCGAAGAAGTGGAAAAGGAAACCGTTACCGTTGTGGAATCGGAATTCTCGCTTGACGGCATAAACGTTACACCCGAAGGCAAGGGAGTTTATATCTTCACGCCCGATTACGGAAGCGTTGCCACACCCAAGAGCGAAAGCGAATTTTTCGACGTTGCGGTTATCGACGGATCGGCGGTTTGCGTCTATCCCGACGGTGCAACCGCAATAATCCCGAGCGACGGATTCATCCTTCGCTTTTGCGAGACCGATCAAGCGGTTTCGGTTGGCGATGCGATAAAATCCAACGCCGTAAGTGTTTCCGCAACCCCCTCGAAATACGTGCGTTTTGGCGACAAGGTTATTGAGATAGGCCACGAAAACGAGATTCGCACCGACGAGGACACGGGCTGGCTTTATGATTCGCGCTGGTATTCGGCAACTACGACAAGCAACGTCTGGTGCACCGAAATTGCGGTCAAGGACGGAAGGATCGTTGAAATAAACCGTTCCGGCGATAATATCGGCGACACAAGGATCCCCGAGGGCGGTTACGTTCTTGCGGTCGGTCAGGGCTCCTCCTCCGAGCGCAAAACCAATTCGCTTAAGGTCGGCGACGAAGCCGAGATCTTTTTGGGCGACAAGCTTTACAATTCAAAAAGCTTTAGTTACGCAGGCAAGGATTGCACCCGTCCAGATAACGGAATTGTAATTTACACGCTCGAAAAATACAAAACGACTCCTATCGGCACGAACGTTGCCGAGATCGTCGTTAGCAAAAACAACAAAATAATCGGCATATATCCCGATTGCTCGGGTATGAAAAAGATTCCCGACGGAGGTTATATCATCTCCGCGACCGGAAGCAGCATTTCGGGACTTATCAAGCACGCGCGCATCGGTGCATTCGTTTTTGAAAAAAGGGCAAGAGCATTTTGCATTGCAGTCACACCCAACGACGTTTTCTACGAGCTGAAGACCACAACCGAAGCTCTTAGAACGCGATACAATAAGTGTCGCGCCGAGGTCGCTTATATCGATTTCATAACGGCGGCAAATAAGCTTTCGGAGGCAGAAGCGCTCGTTAAATCCGTTGAGGATATCAAGAACGACGGCGAAGCCTTTGCGGTCGCAATAGAAGATCTGAGATCGCTTACTCGGGAAATCGAGCTTCTGCTTATTCCCCAAATCGAAATTCAGGACAGAACGGCTTGGGTAACCTTAGGCGAATACGATTACAACAAGAGCATAATTCTGCACTATAAAACCCAAGAGGACGTAGACCACACGGTAGCTTATGCAAAATCGGTCGGTCTTAACACTCTTATTATCGATAACCTCGCGGCGAACTTTGCGGTTTACGACAGCGAGATCGAAGGAATAGTCAAGCTTCCTCAGCTTGGAGACGTTGACCTTCTTAAGGCGTTCGAGATCGCTTGCAAGGAGCAAGGCATCCGATTGATAATAATGGTCAACGCCTTCTCGAGCGGCGTCGACGGAGTCGTTTATCCCAAAAATCACTATATGTCGATATACAAGGATAAATATCTTATCACCAACAAGGGCAGACACGTAGGCCCCGACGGAGTGATAACTCTTGATCCTGCAGACGAGGACGTGCAGGCGTTTAACCTTGCCGTACTGACCGAAATTTGCGAAAAGTACGACGTTTACGGCGTGCAGGCAGACTATATGCGCTATCCGCTTCCCTGGTATTACCAAGCGCACAATTACGAGGATTTCGGATTTAATGAAACCTCGAAGTCCGGATTTATCAAGAAATACGGAAAGGATCCCGCGACACTAAGCATTAACGATCCCCTTTGGGAAAAATGGTGCGCGTGGAAGCGCGACATCATTTCGGAATATCAAAAGCGCTTTTATCAGACCGCAAAATCCGTTAACCCCGATCTTAACGTAAGCTTTACCTGCTTTGCGGATTACCGCGACAGACAGATATATACCTGTCAGGACGTTGAAAAATGGGCTGAAAACGGATATGCCGATGCCATCTATCCTATGATATACGGCGACACCACCGAATATCAGCTCGGCTACGTGGAAAAGAATCTTCCGATTTCCGAGCACACCGATATGATCATCGGTGTCGGTGCATACGTAAAGGCATCCCACGAATCGATGGAAGAGCAGTTGATTATGAATTACGGCGTTGCCGTTGAGGGCGTTTCGGTATTCACACTGCGCTATATTTCGATTTGCGGCTACGATTCGCTTTATCGCAAGGTGTTTTCAAAGGAAGCTATCCCGACCGACACGCGCAACGAGGACTTCTCAACCGCTTGCCGGATAATGATAAGAGACCGCTTGAAAAACATTATTTACGTTACCGAGGACAGCGCTGTCAAAGACCGCCTCGAGCGCCTTATTTACTACGTCGTTGGCATTAGATCTCATAACGTTCCATTTGAGGAATACAAGAAATCCATAGAAAAATATCTCGAAGACTCCAACTTTGCAGACAACTTTGGTGAAACGGCAAGCGAAAAAGCGGCAGTCGAATTGTTCGACTACGTACTTGGTCTTTAAGACAAAAAAATACTCGCCACCTCGAATGAGGTGGCGAGTTTTTTATTTGCTTTAACGCTCCTCACGGAAATAGTTAAGACCCAAGGCAGCGGGAAGACCGCTTCTTCCGCGCTTGTTCTTGATCGACGTAACGACAAGAACGATTGCGGTAATAATAAAGGGAAGCGCCTGATAAAGCTGGGTGGGAACGTCTGCAAGCCAACCGAGAAAATCGGGGAATGCCAACGCAAGACTGCTTCCCGAAACACGAAGCGTGTTGAAGAAGCCGAACACGAAGGTACCGATAATTGCAATCGAAGGATTCCAGTTTGCAAAGATAACCAACGCAACCGCGATCCAACCGTAGCCGTTTATCCAGCAGCTCGAGTTGAACGAGCCGGACATATTAAGTCCCATATAATATCCGCCGATGCCCATAATGCCACAGCCGAGGCAGATATGGAAATATTTGCTTCTCTTTACGTTTATGCCGACAGAGTCTGCCGCCGCAGGATTTTCGCCGATAGCGCGAAGGCGAAGACCGAATTTGGTGTGCTTTAAATACCACCACATAAATATCGCGATCGCAATACCGAGATATACCAAAACGTTGTGGCTGAAAAAGCCGCTACCGATTATCGGAATATCCGAAAGCAGAGGAATGCTGATATCCGAAAAGCCTTCCTTGAGGCTTTCGGTAATAGTGGGCCAGTTGCCGCTTGCTCTTAAGCCGTTACCTACGAAGAAGTAAATGCCCAAGCCGAAGGTCGTGAGCGTAAGACCGGTGATGTTCTGGTTTGCCTGAAGCGAAACGGTAAGCGCAGCAAAAAGCAATCCGAACAATGCGCCTGCAATAAACGCGGTGAGGATGCCGACTATCATACTGTTTGCATAACAACCGCAGATATAACCGAAAATCGCGCCGACCGCCATCGTGCCCTCGACACCGAGGTTAAGGCTGCCCGACTTTTCAACGACGATCTCGCCGACAGTGCCGTAAAGCAAGGGGATGTTCAAAAGAACGATGTTGTGGATAAACGATGTGATAACGCCGACCTTATCCATTAATCATTGCCCCCTTTCTTTACACGTACGATGCGGAAACGAACGAAGAAGTCCGCAACGAGAACCAAAAACAGAATTACGCCCTGAAGCATATTCGCAAAGCTCGAATCGACCTGCGAGAAGGAAACCGCCGCAACGGTCGAGCCGTGCTGGAGGACGCAAATAAGCATCGATACAATGAAGATCATCGGTGTGCTGAGCTTTGCAAGCCAAGCAACGATAATACCGGTCCAACCCACGTCGTTTGTAACCGAGGTCGAAAGCACGCCCGAGGTACCAACCTTGAACGCCGACGCAAGACCGATAAGCGCGGCAGAAAGGAATACCGTGCGAAGCACGATCTTGTTAACCTTCATACCTGCGTATTTTGCGGTATTCGCGCTGTCGCCGACAACGCCGATCTCATAGCCCTGCTTCGTGTATTTAAGATAGAAGAATATCAAAACGCCGATAATTACCGTGAGTATTACGGTAACGTTGAGCTCGAACTTGCCGCCCAAGGAAAACGACGGGAACTGTGCAACCGAAGCAAAGCTTTCAAACACGGGACGCGCCGAATCTGCCTGAAGGAAAAAGTTCCAATCGGCTTTTGTTTCGCCGATAAAATACAAAACGTACAGTGCCACGTAGTTAAGCATAAGCGTCATAAGGGTTTCGTTAGTGCCGAATTTAACCTTAAGAACGCCTGCGATAAGGCCGTAAATACCTGCGGCAAGCATAGCCGCGATACACATAAATATAAGCGTGACCGCCATGGGAAGATATGCGCCGAATTGGAACGCAACCCAAGCCGAAGCGATCGCGCCCATTATAAACTGACCCTCACCGCCGATGTTCCAGAAGCGCATCTTGAACGCCAAGGAAAGCGCAACCGCGGTAAGAACAAGCGGCACAAATTCCTTTAAATAGTTCATAAAGGTCTTATAGGCAATTTTGTTGCCCACGGTACCCATTGTGAACATTTTGGAATAATAATCGAAGGGGTTGACACCGATGGATGCAAGGATGATAGCGCCGACCGCCAAAGCCGCAATAACGGCTACAACGTAATAACAGCAGCGCTGCCAAAACGGACCGTTGTCGCGTTTTACGATATGAAATCTCATAATCACGCCTCCTCCCCGTCCTTGGACTCAAACAAGGAGTCCTTTGCGATGCCTGCGGGCTTGTCCTCGTGCTTTTCGCTAAGATCCAAAACGCCCGTCATCATAAGTCCAAGCTCTTCCTTGGTGGTCTTGTGCGCGTGAACGACGCCCATTACCTTGCCGTGGCAAAGAACCATAATTTTATCACAGAGCGCCATCATAACATCGAGGTCCTCGCCTACGAACAACACACCGACGCCGGCAAGCTTTTGCTTGTTAAGAATGTTATATATAGCGTAAGAGGAGTTGATATCCAAGCCGCGCACGGGGTATGCCGTAACGATTACGTTCGGGCCTGCCTTGATCTCGCGTCCGAGCAAAACCTTTTGCACGTTACCACCCGAAAGTCGGCGTACCGGCGTTTCGGAAGACGGTGTAACTACCTCCAGCTCCTTAATAACCTGTTCTGCATCGGCTCTGCCGCGCTTGCGGTCAACAAGCGGGCCCTTGCCGTCGCGATAGTTTTTAAGAAGCATATTTTCGGTTATCGACATCGAGGGTGCAAGACCCATACCCAAGCGATCCTCGGGAATAAACGACATCGAAATACCCTTTTCCAAAATCGCCTTGGGCGAAAGTCCTACAATGTTATCGCCCTTGTGGATCATCTGGCCCTTTTCGATGGGACGCAAGCCCGCGATCGCCTCGCAAAGCTCCTTCTGTCCGCATCCCGCAATACCCGCAACGCCCAAAATCTCGCCGCCGCGGATATAAAAGTTTACGTTGTCGATAGCAACGCTTCCCTCGTCGTTGCGGATAACAAGATCGCGCACCTCAAGCAAGGGACGTGTTTTTTCAACGATAGGTCTATCGATATTAAGATCGATCTTTCTGCCCACCATCCATTCCGTTAATTCCTGCTCGTTGGTTTCAGAGGTGTTAACGGTGGTTATATATTCACCCTTGCGAAGGATCGCAACGCGGTCGGAAATATCCATAACCTCGTTCAATTTATGGGTGATGATAATGATCGCGTGGCCCTCTTCCTTCATACGGCGAAGCACGCCGAAGAGCTTTTCGATCTCCTGTACGGTAAGAACGGAAGTAGGCTCGTCGAGAATGATCGTCTTTGCGCCGTAGGAAAGCACCTTGATTATTTCAAGAGTCTGCTTTTCGGAAACCGCCATATTATAGACCTTTTTTCTCGGGTCGATATCAAAGCCGAATTTACGCGCGATATCCTCAACGTACTTAAAGCGGTTCTTTTTAAGGATAGGGCCGGTCTTGTCCTGTCCCATCCAGATATTATCGGCAGCAGAAAAAACCTCCACCAGCTTAAAATGCTGATGAACCATACCGATGCCGTATTTTTTACTGTCTTCGGGAGAATCTATGGAAACCTCTTTGCCGTCGATGAAAATACTGCCGCTGTCGGGCTTGTAGATGCCCGAAAGCATATTCATCAACGTGGTTTTGCCCGAGCCGTTTTCGCCAAGCAAGGCAAGAATTTCGCCCTGCTTTACAGCAAGATCGATCCCGCGGTTTGCAACGACACTGCCAAACGTCTTTGTGATGTTTCTCATTTCAATAGCATATTGCTCTGCCACAAGGTCCCCTCCTTTAGGGTAATAAGTGCTTTTAAACACAAAAGAGCAAACAAAAAATTTGCTTGTTCTTTTACGTTTAAAAAAACCGAGCCGGTCGGATGACCGGCCGGCCCGGATACTTTTTTAAGATTAATTATGCTTCCTGAACGCCTGCTACGTAGTAGTTCATGGTGCCGGTGATAACGCCGTCTTCAACAGAAGCGCCGCCTGCAGCAACGATTACGTTGCCTGCGTTGTCCTTAAGATCAGCGTCTGCCTTAGCAACGGTTGCAACGCCGTCAGCAACGGTGATGGAAAGCTTAACGCCGGAGAATACGTCCCATTCGCCCTTAACGATAAGTTCTCTTACCTTTGCGATAGCATCATCGGTGCCTGCAACGCAGTTTGCGGAGAGAGGAGAAACGTCAACGAAGTTTTCCTTAAGGCCGCCGTAGTATGCAGAAGAGCCCATCTTGGTAACGAATTCAGAAGCTTCGCAGCCCATAGCGGTTTCCATAGCGGTCTTGTAGTAAACGTCCCAGTTCCAGATAGCAGCGGTAAGGTGTGCCGAAGGAGCGTCGGGAGTCATATCGGAGTTATAGCCGCAGCCGAATACGTTAGCATCCTGTGCAGCGATCTGAGGCTGAGCGGAGTCGCAGTGCTGAGCGATGATACCGCAGCCGAAGGAGTTGATAAGCTCTTTTGCGAATGCAGATTCGTTTACTTCGTCTGCCCACGCGCCAAGCTTCTTAACGTAAACCTTAGCATCGGGGTTAACAGCCTGTACGCCGAGAGCGAAGCCGTTGATACCGGAAGCGGTTTCAGCGTATTCGGTGCCGTATGCAGCAACGTAACCTACGTTGTTGTTGCCGGTTGCAAGGCTCTTAAGACCTGCAGCGATACCGGAGAGGTAACGTGCCTGATATGCACGGCCGAAGTAGTTGTTGAAGTTGGTTTCGTTGCTCTTGTAGCCGGTGCCGTGAGAGAATACAACGTCGGGATATTTGGTTGCAGCTTCTTCCATAGCGTCGATATAACCAAAGGAGATACCGAAGATGATGTCTACGCCCTGACCAACGAGGGTGTCGATTGCTGCGAGAACCTTTTCTTTATCTTCGGGAACCTCGTCCACGATAAAGAGCTGGGTTTCAACGTCAAGACCGAGCTGCTTCATAGCTTCGGTAATGCCGCTGTGGTGAGCAAAGGTGTAGCCTGCGGTGTCGTTCTTGCTGTTGATATAGATCGCGCCAACCTTAAAATCTGCCTTAGCGTCATCAGACGAATCACAAGCAGCGAAGGACACGAGCATCAAAGCCGCAAGAAACAATGCGATGAACTTTTTCATTTTGTTTCCTCCAAATATTTTTAAGGGGTATTCCCTATTTTTGCGACAGATAAACACTATCGCATATTATGTCATTATTCTACTACTAAAGCAAAAAAATTACAAGAGCTTTTGGAAAAATATCCGAAATAAATTAACAAAAAATGAATTCTTTGTTTCTTTTATACACCGCGATATACCTCGCCGCCCTCAAGAAACGTAGCATTTATTCCCTTTTCGTTAAGCTGCTTTGCAAGCAATCTCATCCCTGCAAATTCCGAGCTGTAATGTCCGAGCAGCATTATCGCGCGCTTTTCACCGTAATAGCAAGCGTCGCGCACGCATTCCTCAACGCAAACCTCGTTCGATTCGCCGGTAACGAAAACGTCGCCGCCGGGGTTAAAGAGCTTGTCGATCTGCGGCATTCCGACACCGCCGAGTCCGAGATAGACCGTTTTGAGGTCGATATCGCAATCGCCGACGATCCTTATGCAATCGATATTAAGCTTTTCGCGGATAAGATTCGCAAGAGTGCGGGGAGTAAGCTTTTCCTCGAACTCGTATCTTCTGACACCAAGCCCCTCCATCGGATATTTCTTGACGATATTAAGGCCGAGCGAGGTAATAAAGCCCGCGTGGATGATATCGTCCTCGCGATGGTGCGCGTGGTCGTGATAACGGTAAAGGGTTATGCCCGAGGCAATAAGCTTGTCGTGCTTGATTTTGTCAATGCCCTGAAATTCCTCGACCCAATCGCCGTGCGCATATGTCGGCTCGTGGGTGATAATAACGTTTATCCCCTCTTCAACCGCTCTGTCGATAAGCGGAGCGGTAAGCTTGAAGCAGGTGCCTACCTTGATAATTTCGGCGTTTTCATCGCCCTCAATAAGTCCGTCACAGGTCGGATCCATAATCGAAACAACGCCCTCAAGCAGACTTTCGTATAATTCTTTAGCAGTCATTTTCAGCACCTCGCTTATATTTTCACATCGTTGAAATAAAATCGAAATGATTCTCTACAAGGCGCACGAAAAAATTGCGGGAATAAAAACAACCGCAAAATGAATCGACCGATCCGTCCGCATTATACATTCCGATATACCCATGGAAGCTATCGTCATCACTATTGATGATGGCGAATTTTCCGTCGTCATAGGTTATTTTTATGCACATGCCGTTCGGCGAATCATAGGTGAAATATTTGTGCAAGATCTCATATTGCGAAAGCTCGGTAAAGAAGGCGTGGGAATCTCCTTCCAAGGTCGCCAAAACCGTCTCTTTCGAGAAATCATAGTCCAAAAGATCGTCGGTTTGGTCGATAACCCAAGTCATAAAATCGCCTTGGTCGGGGTTTTCATATTTCAATAGCTCGATTTTTATAACACCCTCAATAGAATATTCGTCGGTAAAACACGTCTCTCCGGGATCGCAAGACGTAAGGCAAAGGCACAAAGAAATAATTGCCAAAAGCACTGCCATCAATTTTTTCATAACCGGTACTCCTTTCTTGTTGTCTATTATGTTAGCACACTTTCTTTGTTTTGTCAAGGTACAGGAGGTTTTGTGCGGAGAAGGTTCGTTGCCTTCAGTTTCCCGCACACTTTTTATTAAATGTTCATCATGCCCAAGGGGTTTTTCAATTAGAAAAATGGACAGTTAAAAATCATTCCGTGTGCATTGCGGACACATCAAATTGACTTTTCGCCTTGAATTTTGTGCCGTTGGATACTTGGACACTTTATTGTTTGTTGATATTTTTAAATATTTATGTTATACTCTATTAAAAGTTAGGAGTGGTTAAATATGAATGAACTCATAAAGAATATCCGTAAAAATTATATTATAGATGTGTTGAAAAGCATAATTCCAACCATATTACTAAATGGTGTAACTATTGGAATGTTGTATATGGCATTTTATAATGAATTTGAAGGTAGTTATTTGTTTCTTGCACTTGTTTGTGGTTTATTTTCTGTTACTTGCCTTGTAATGTTTATAAAAAGTCTTATACTTGCCATAAATCCATTTAAAAGCGATGTGTTCAAAAAATACGGCACTCCCGAAAAAGTCGCAAGTATTTACAGAGAGATAGAAAACACTACAGAATACGAAGACCGCACAATGATTATATCGCACAGATATATCTGCCACAAAAGTAGAGCAGAAATATTAGTTGCCTGCAACGATGTTCTTGCCGTCCACAAGTTGGTTCATAAAACAAATTTGATTATTGATTACTATCAGATTGTCATTACTGACAAATACGGTGCAGAGTTCCACTTTACTTACGATAAAAAGGAAGAATCGCTTGTTGATACCTTGCTCATTAGAATTAAAGGAAAATGCCGAAATGCAGAAGCAGGGTATACACAAGATGAACTCGACCACATAAGGGCAAATAAAGTACCCTTAAATAACAGCACCCACGATACTCCGTTTGTGGCAACATTCAAAAGCGATGCTGAAAAAAGAAAAGAACAGTTGGCGAAGCAAAAACGAGGAAGCGCTTGGAAAACTTTTTGGAAGCGCCTTGGTTTATTTGTGTTGAGTATTATATGTTCTGAAATAATACTTATGGTCCTCTTGGGCGACTCCATAGAAGGCAATCTTGCACTTCTACTTATGTGTTTAACTGCTATTCCTTTTTTTGGATTGTTTTGCTATTTGTTCATTGTGCGAAAGAACAAGACAACTGCTTCCGTACCTACTGTAACTATAACACCCATATCGCCTCGAACTTCCCCGAAAAATTCACCCACTCCGGATAAACCTATCGCACCTGTTTCCGCCCCTGCTACAGACAAGGTCGGCAATTATGGAATTATCAACAATTCCCTAGGAAGTGGTTTTACCAAGAATGCACGCACAATTATAAAGGAGAAAGTTACAAAAACAGTTGCAGAACACGGATTAATAAGGAAAACCGACTTGATGAAGATTGTTTTTGAGTATGTAAGCAATGAGTTGTCAAATAAACAAGAAACCAAGACTGATTTGATTGTTAGCGCCTACTATCAAATTGCTTTCGATGAAATTATTTCACGATGTGGCGATATGAATGATTTGATTTTTAGTTATTCCGTTTCAAAAGTGTCTGGCACAATTAGCAAAGATATTCATAAATATCTACAAATGATTGTCAAAATACAATTGTTAATTGATGATGCAATAGCATCCAGTCAAAATAGCGATGTGTTTTGTGGGTATTCAAATCGACTAAAATTCAAAATATTTTATGAATTGAACTCCTACATAGATGATTCGACAGATTGGAACAAACTATTATAAGGGACTTTAACGTCCCTTTTTGTTTTTATATCCTTAACTTATTGATGGCAACCATCAAAAACCGATGATTCACAAAACATTGCGATATCATTATACTCAAATCATAAAAAAGAAAAAATCCCTGAATCAAATAGATTCAAGGATTATCTTAAAATCCCGTGTAGGATTTTATGGCGGAGATCGGAATTGAATTTTGAATAGTTTAACTTACAAAGAAGGAGGGATTGGATTTTGCGGTGCCCGTATTTTTATTCGGCTCCGCTTTTCGCTTCGCCGTAAAAATCCGACCGCTGCAACTCAGCCGCCTCACTGCATCTGTCCCCGACAGCGTTCGGCGGCTTCCCCCTCGCGGGCGCTTCGGGTTCATTCCGCTTCGACAACAAAACAAAAAAGCCGTGCTTTGCACGACTTCTTTGTGTTGGCGGAGAAGGAGGGATTTGAACCCTCGCGCCAGTTGCCCGACCTACACCCTTAGCAGGGGCGCCTCTTCACCACTTGAGTACTTCTCCATTTGGTGACGATATAATCTTAATATTCTCTATTAGGGGCGGTTGTTTCCCTTCCGCCCCACAAGAGTTTGGCGGAGAGAGTGGGATTCGAACCCACGTGGGCTTGCACCCAAACGGTTTTCAAGACCGCCTCGTTATGACCGCTTCGATATCTCTCCAGATATAGCGAGCTGCTAAACACACCTCTATTTTGCCGATTCGCGAGGCTCCGCCTCGTTATGTCCGGCTTGCGGTGCCCGAAAGCTTACTGCGTTTCCGTTGGAAACTTGCAACCTTTCGACCGCTGCGCGAACTCATCCTCGCTTTTTCACCCACCGGGTGCGCTCGGATTCGTTCCCGCTTCGATA
>JAFYON010000048.1 GCA_017560145.1 Clostridia bacterium
AAAACGTTACCGGATATGATAAGGTCGATGGAATTATTACAGACAAAATTCAAATAAACGACGGTGGCTTTGACCCGTCTGTTGTAGGAGAATATACCGTGACCTACTTTTTGGCTGATAACGCGGGTAATGCGGCTGACCCGAAATTCAAAAAAATCACAGTCCGCGAAACAGACGTGCTTGCGGCTCCCCCCGTTTGGGAAGGCGAGATCGAAGGCGAAAAATTAAATCCCAAGGCTCCTGCCGTTTTTGGCGGTGCTTGGTATCACAAGGCGGTTTCCTCCAAGGATAAATGGATCGGTATTGAAGCGACCGTTACTCTTCCGGAGGTTACCATCCGCCGTTATGACGGAGAATACGACGATTCTCTTAATTTCGATCCCAACGTAAAGAATCTCGACAACCCCTCGGTTTATATGGGCGGTAACGCTTCGAGCGAATCCGACGTTGGACTTTCCTTCTCGAGAGCGTTGATCGACACCAAGTCCAACACCCTAAGCACCGGCTGTATCGCATTCCGTCCCTTCTGGAGATATATCACCGATAAGGATCAGGATCTCGGCGGTTACGATGCGCACGGCGGCGAATATGCTGTTTCTGCAAACGGAAACAACTGCATTGCAAACTACCATTGGAAGTATACCGAATATTACTATCTCCCCGGCGATAAGATCCGTATGGTCGTTTATATTCCCGAGGAAGGCAAAATGCAGCTCCAGATCGAGGTGCTTGAGGTTTCCACTCTTCCCGAATCGGTAGCAATGCGTGAAAAATACGGTTGGAAGGATCCCGCAGACTTTTTAAGCCCCATCTTTGCCGCACCCGGCCACGGAACCGGCAGTGATGCGGAATTCAAGCGCGTCAACGCGATCGACCAGGTCAGCAACGAGGGCGGCACCGCTATCTTCGGCGACACCCTTATAAGCAACATCATCTGGCACGAAACCTATCTTTACCGCGAAATCGACGGCACGCTTTACCGTGTACCGATGAGCGAGGACAGACGCGGAGTTACCAATGCACCGAAGGATGAATATTTCGACGTTGATTTTGAAGGCGTTGATTCAGATCTCGGCGGCGAAAGAGTAACCATTCACCCGGGTTATAAGAATAAATAACAAAGAAAGAGTGTACCTTCAAATGAGGGTACACTCTGATTTTTTATTCAATTTCCGCAATAACGCGGCAGGGGAGTCCCGTTATGCCGACGTAGTTCATAGGGTAGGTGTTTGCAATAAAATCACGACCGAGAAGCTTTTTTAAATTACAAAGATTTTCGATAATAAACGTGCCTTTATCGGCGCAGTATTGATCGGTCGGGGTGTGCTCCTTGCCGCGACGGATCCCCGCAAAATCAAGCCCGATTATCGAAACACCCTTTTCAAGCAGGGCTTCGATAAGATCATAGGAAAGCTGGGGATGGTTTGTAAAATATCCGTTTTCGCCGTAATTGACTTTTTCGATATATCCGCTGTAAAACGCGACGAACGTATCCTCTTCGACATTATCAAGCGATATATCGCAAATATCTATATCGCGGTCGGTGATGCCCGAAACGTCAAAGGCAATGCCCTTTCTTTTTGTATATTCAAGCGGAAAATCCTTGTTCATCACGTCGAAATGGGTGCCGAGATGACCGACAAGCGAGGGCTCGCTGTGTACGGGATCGTTTGCGATTTCGGGAGTTATTTTCAAGGTGATATCTATAAGCATTTTTTGCCTCGTAGCAGTGTTTTTTGTAACTAAGTCACGGAAATATAAAAAAATATCGGTTATAATAAAGACACAAACAAAGAAAGGAAGTAATTAACAATGTCTGTAGTAAAGTTAAATAAAAGTAATTTTGAGGAAGTAAAAAACAGCGATAAGCCCGTTCTTATCGATTTCTATGCCGATTGGTGCGGCCCCTGCAGAATGGTTTCACCTCTTGTCGATCAGATCGCCGAGGAAAACGACGAATATCTCGTTTGCAAGGTGAACGTCGATGAAGAGGGCGAATTGGCAAGTGAATTCGGTGTTTCGAGCATTCCGATGCTTGTCGTTTTGAAAAACGGAGAAATCGCGGCACAATCGGTTGGCGCAAGACCGAAGGATCAAATTCTTGCGATGTTAAAGGGTTAATGCTCTTAAACGCTTTTTGTCGAGGATCACAACACCCTTTCGGGATGATTCAACAATTCCTTCGTTGGTGAAATATTTTAGCATACGGGAAACGACCTCGCGGGCAGATCCGATATATTTTGCGATCTGCTCGTGTGTCAATTCGATTTTGTCGGATCCGATTCGCGCCGATTCGTCGATAAGGAATATCGCAAGGCGCTTGTCGATGCTCATAAATAATATTTGTTGCAATACCCACATAACGTCGGAAAAACGGCTTATTGCGGTTTCAAGCGTAAAAATTTTTATGTTTGGGTTGTTTTCGGCAACGGCTGCATAAGCGCCGCCGTCGACAACGTAGCATTCGCAATCCTCTTCGGCATCGACAAAAACGTCGAAGGTTATCGTTTGCAAAACGCAAGAGGCGGAAAGCATACAAAAATTACCCTCGTGCAAACGGTAAAGGGTTATTTCCTTGCCCTCGTCAGAAAGCATATAAACGCGAAGACTTCCTTTGCGAACAAAGAAAACGCCCGAGCAATCGTTGCCGTTGTGAACGGTAGCGCCCTTGCGGTAGGTGAGCGCATAGGTGTTTTGGCATATATAATCGCGATCAAGCTCACTTATTTCATTCCAAAATGGGAAAATTTCCTTGAAGATCGGCTCGAACATAGTTTGTCCCACTAAATCACCTCCATTATCAAAATTTTATCACGCTTTTAAAGGGATGTCAATAATTTATGGAAGAACGTATTTACGATATTATAATAATAGGCGGCGGCCCCGCAGGCTATTCGGCGGCTCTTTATGCGGCGCGTGCAGGGCTCGACACGCTTGTTGTCGAGCGTATGTCTGCCGGCGGACAAATGGCGCTGACCGATATTATCGACAACTATCCCGGATTTGAAAACGGTGTCGACGGCTTTGAGTTGGGTATGAAAATGCAGCAGGGCGCACAGCGCTTTGGCGCAAAAACCGAATACGGCGAGGTTGTCGGGGTTGATCTTGAAGGCGCGGTCAAATCGGTTTCGACCGCTTCAAAGACCTTTTACGGCAGAACCGTAGTTATCGCAACCGGTGCAAATCCGCGTGAGCTTGGGGTTGAAAACGAGTCAAAGCTTCTCGGCAGAGGCGTGCATTATTGCGCGCATTGCGACGGCAGATTTTATAAGGACAAGACGGTTATTGTGGTTGGCGGCGGCAATTCCGCCGTAAGCGACGCGCTCTATCTTTCGCGTATTGTGAAGAAGGTTTATCTTGTTCATCGCCGCGATGCTCTAAGGGCAACAAGGATATATCACGAGCCGCTTATGAAGGCGGAAAACGTTGAATTCGTTTGGAACAGCCGTGTTGCAGAAATTCATGAAAGCAACGGCAGAGTCGGCGGTGTGACCGTTTTGGACGTCAACGACGGTAACAAGCGCCTGATCGATTGCGACGGATTGTTTATAAGCATCGGCAGACAGCCTGTAACCGCGTTCCTGCGCGATTCGGTGAAGCTTGATGCCCAAGGCTATATAGTTGCCGACGAAACGACAAAAACCAATATAGACGGCGTTTACGCGGTCGGTGACGTAAGAACCAAGGTTCTTCGTCAGGTCGTTACCGCCGTTTCCGACGGCGCGGTTGCCGTTCATTATGCCGAGGAATATTTAGGATAAAGAACAAAACGGACAGAGTGAATCTGTCCGTTTTTTGTTATCCGAGGTTAATGCCTTCCGATTTGGTTTTATATTCATCGGGAATTTCGGGGGTTTCGAAAACCGCTTTTCTTGCCGCTTCCTTCAAAACCGAGGTGATATTGCCGCTAAGGTTACCGTTATAGGTTACCTCCGAGGGATCGATTCCGGTTATCTTTGTGAAAATGGTTAGCGCCGCAAGGTAGCTGCCGCTGTAAGAGGGGTGGGTGAGATCGTCGGCGTAAATATCGGTAAGATTCGGGTTGTTCGTATAAACGTCATGGAATGCAAAACCAACGTGGGCAACGTCTATACCAAGCTCGTCTGCGATGGCTTCGTATGCCGCGCCGATCTTCCAGGTCATACTTTCGTGGGTCCAACCAAGATTCGGAAGCGTTGCACTTCCTGTTTTTCTGCCCCAAGTTGAATAAAGTATTGGCGTTGCTCCGTTTTCCTTTATCTTTTCGACAAGCTTGCGAACTCCGTCGTAAAACTTGCCCGGAAATTGTGCGGGGCAGGTGCTTTGCTCTTGAAGCACAACATAATCGTATTTGTTATTTTTAAGTGCCGCATCTACTAATTTGCCAAGCTCATCTTCGGGGTTTGCGGTATCGATAAGATACCAACCGCCCCTTGTAAGGCTGCTGACCTTAACATCAACGTTTGCGCTTTTTGCAATAGGGTCAAAAATCTTTTCGGGCATATCGCTGTAATAGGTATAGCTGTTGCCTATAAAAAGAATGCTGTAGGTTTTGGTTTTGTCAAAGCTCATTTCTTCGTCCTCGCTTGTTTCGTTTAAGGATTCGTCGGTTGATTCAACGCTTGATTCAATGCTTGCCGAATCCGAGGGTTGGGAGCTTGTTGCGATTTCAGTAACGCTGCTTTCGGTTATTACTTCCTCCGAGCAAGCAACAATAGAAATCAAAAATGCAAATGTCAATAAAAATGTAAAAATTCTTTTCAAAATCAATCTCCTTTGTAACGTATAAAGAATACTCCTTTTTCGTTATAAGGTCAAGTGCTTTTAAAAAACTTGAAGGAAAATGAAAAAAATGTTATTATAAAGCGAACCTTTTGAAGTCGATTAGTGTCTTTATGAATGACTGCAGTTCACAAGCTTTAAGGAAGGAGGAAAGATATGGACTATATAATTAAAGCAATTGGCGACACGCTTAACGGAAATACCGATGCATACGGTATTATTGTTCGGGAATATGCGCAAAGGCTTTATAAATATGCGCTGTCGGTTTGCCGTAATCAAGCCGATGCCGAGGATATTGTCCAAGAAACGCTTATTGCGGGGTATCTTCAGCTTTCCTCTTTGCGTGAGCCGGAAAAAATCGAAAATTGGCTTCTTCGCATCCTTAAAAACAAAGCGTTTAACTATATAGCACGAACCAAGCAAAGCGTTTCGCTTGATGAAATATGCGAAACCGTTTTGGAGAACGAATCACCCGAATCCTGCTTTATCGAAAAGGAAAGCTTGGCAGAATGGCAAAAAAGGATAAATTTGCTTTCACCTGCATTGCGTGAAACTGCTTTGCTTTATTTTTGGCATAGATTGCCGATGAATGATATCGCAAATTGCTTGGGTGTTTCGTTAGGCACTGTTAAGCGGCGCATTCATGATGCGCGCGAAAAGCTTAGAAAGGAGCATTATATGAGCGAAAAGGTACATACTTTATCGGAAGCTTTTGTAACTGAGCTTACCGAACGTATTAAAAAACTTGAAGATTACAACAAAACCTATACAACGGAATCGGATTTCGACGATGCATATAAGGCGATAAAGGAGCTTATTTCTAAAATCCCCGAGGAAAAGGAAGCAAAGGATTATTCGGTCAAGGCGGCTAAGATTGCCGCAGAGGCAAATATTAACAAATATTCCTCCGAGGCTATCGAAACCTATAAAAAATACGGCGAAACGAAAAAAGCATCCTGGCTTTATCTCGATTTGTGTTGGGAATTGGGAAGCGGTAACGAAAAATACGAATATACCGAAAAAACGGTTATCCCTTCGCTTTTGGCATTTCCCGAAAACGAAGCAAGGTATCTTGAAATTGCTTCGCATAAATTCTGGATGGCTTATTACGTTGATAAAGCAACAAAAGAGGGAATCGATAAGGCAAGACAATTGCTTGATTCCGCATTGGAGGAATATAAGCACACAACGGCGCCTTGCGCTTATTACGGCAACACAATAGCCGCGAAGAAGGCGTTGGACCTACTCGAAAACAGCGAGGATCCCTCGTGGGCGCTCGTCACGGGTGAGGGCTGGAAAATAGAAGGCGACAACGTTTATCTTTATAACGAGCCGGGATGTAATTACCGCTACGGTAACGAGCTTTATAAGTTCCAAAGATATGTGTTTATGGATGCCGGACACAACGGCGACAGATATTTCTTCCCCAGAACGATTCCGCTTGAAGCGGGCAGAGAAGAGGAAATGTTTGATAAAAACGGCAGCTTTGTCGGTATGCGCCGTGTGATAGCAACCGATGAAACGGTTGTTACCCCTGCGGGCGTTTTCGAAAATTGCTTGCATATCGAAAAGGCGAACAACGTCGGCGAAGGCGACCATATGTGGTATAAGCAGGGCGTAGGCTTGGTTAAGATTGCGAGCAACGAGGATCCGATAGCCGATAAGGTGCTTTGCGATTACGAAATCAAGGGCGGAGAGGGTTGGCTACCGCTTGCTGTTGGCAACCGTTGGAATTACGAAAATCCTTTAAAACCCGATATTATGCACGAGGTCAACGAATACGTTGTCGAGCGTATGGGAACTAACGAAAACGTCGAGGAAACCGTTTGCATCTCGGCATTAAACTATTTTGCGCTTAACAAGGATTGGGAAAAGGATACCGCAGACCCGACAATATTGTTTATTCTTTTCAGCAACCTTTGCGAAAAACAAAGGTATGCCGATGCATTGAAGGTGCTTAAAAATATAGTCCTCCTTAACCGCAACCGTGAGTCGGTAGATATGGCACTTGCACTTATCGACGTTATGGAGGAAAGGGTAGTTAACTTCGAAAAGCTTTGGAGATATTGCCCCTCTTCGGCAAATATCAGCAAGATAAGCATGAAAAACGGTATGATAAATTACCACGAAGCTACCGAAGTAAGTGCCGATATCGGAGTTTGGGGGACCCGTCACGAGGAAAACCGAATCTTCGGTGTTAAGCCGTTCAGATTTTTGCAACAGCTTTGCGGTACTCTTTGGAGCGATAAATGGGTCGACGGTTATACCGAAAATAAAAAGCATCCTTGGAAGGATGCCGAGATCGAGATCAAGGTTTCGGATGGCGGTAGAGTTGAAACACCTGCGGGAGTTTTTGAAGATACCGTTTTGGTTACTGTCGAAGCCAACGCAAGCGAGGGTAACGTTAACGAATATAACCACTTTTTCTATAAGAACACCGATTGCGGCAAAAAGGAATTTTGGTTTGCGAAGGGTGTTGGTGTCGTTCGCTTTAAGTGTACTTGGGGAAAGCATCTTGAATCGGATTGCTATCTTTCCTCCTATCGTACCGTTGCGCACGAAAACGAGATGATGCCGATACATATCGGAAACAGTTGGTGTTACGATGAAAAATATCTTACCGATGAAAACTACATTGCGCGACGTGATTATAAGGTCATAAACGGTAATGACGATCGGTATCTTCTTGCCGACAATCAAACGTTCACTTGGCGCGGCAGTGTAGACGAATACGAGGCTTGGAAAAAGACGCTTTAATAACAGCCCAACCCACGGAGTAACAACCGTGGGTTGATTTTTTTGTATTGATTTTTTATGCTGATATTTGTATAATAAACTTATAGATTTATTATGAGGGACGATATGCCGATACTTACTGTTAAAAACGGTGACAACGAAATAAGGCTCGAGTTTAGCGGCACGCCGATTTTGCGTGAAATTTTGGCAGAAAACGGTTTTGCCGTTATTTCGCCGTGCGGCGGTAAGGGCGTTTGCGGTAAATGTGCCGTTGCGGTTAGCGGCGATATAAGCGAGCCCGACGGTAGGGAAGTTGAGCTTGGTTGCCGACTTTCGTGCAGAGTAAGGCTGATCGGCAATGCTTGTGTTGAAATTGCGACCGAGCAATATGCTTTTGATAAAGAGAACGATTACCGCAGGGAAAAGAAAAGCGAATTTGCAGGGCTTGGTGCGGCGATAGATATAGGAACTACGACCGTTGTGTTAAGGCTTTTCGATTCATACGGTCGTCTTGTAGGCGAGAAGGCGGCGTTAAATCCGCAACGAAGCGTTGCTTCGGACGTTTTGGGAAGAATATCCGCGTCGCTCGACGGTAAAGGTGCTTTGCTGAGCGATATGATAATCGATTGCATAAAAACGCTTGCAAAGGATATATGCAAAGATATTGATCGCAAAAGCGATGAAATTGAACGCACGGTTATTTCGGGCAACACGGCAATGCTTTATCTTTTAACAAATCGCAATCCCGAATCGATTTCGCGCTATCCCTTCGAGGCGGACGAGCTTTTTGGCGTTTGGGTGGACAAGACCTATTTGGCGCCTTGTATGAACGCCTACGTCGGTGGCGATATTACCTGCGCCGTTCTTTCGTCGGGAATGTGCGAGGGTGACAAGACGGTTCTTCTTTGCGATATCGGCACAAACGGCGAGATCGCATTGTGGAAGGACGGAAGTCTTTTTGTTACCTCTGCGGCGGCAGGGCCTGCATTCGAGGGGTCGGAAATAAGCTGCGGTTGTCAGAATATTGTCGGCGCGGTGAATAGGGTAGGCGTTGAAGACCGAAAGATCGTTGCAACGACTGTCGGAAACGAAAAAGCTATCGGCATTAACGGCACGGGACTTGTCGATGCAGTCGCGGCGTTTTTGAAGCTTGATTATATCGACAACACCGGTTATGCCGAAAAGCCGCTTGAGATCAAAGCAAACGGCGGCTGTATTGAGCTTACGCAGGACGATATACGCGCGCTTCAGCTTGCAAAGGCGGCAATCCGCGCGGGGATAGAAACGCTTCTTGATGCAACCGATACGAAAACCGAGGATATCGACGAATTTTTAATAGCGGGCTCGTTTGGTAGTAATCTTTCGATCGATTCCGCCGTGAAGATCGGGTTGATCCCAAGCGCGCTTGCAGGCAAGGCAAGGTGCATTGGCAACGCGGCTTTGAACGGCGCCGCTGATATTCTTTTTGACGACGGCAAGATCGGCAGAGCAGAAGAAATTGCAAACTCCGCCAAGCATATTCAATTGGGCGGAAGCGAGCAGTTTTACAACAGA
Organism: Clostridia bacterium; assembly: GCA_017560145.1. GTDB lineage: Bacteria > Bacillota > Clostridia > Oscillospirales > CAG-382 > Coliplasma. Next base: position 9,052 of record JAFYON010000048.1, read on the forward strand.
TTTATAAGTGCGATCGATTTTGAATAAAAAAAGAAAACTCGCAGGAATTAAATCCTGCGAGTCTTTTTTGTTTGCTTATTTGGTGGTTTCTGCGCCTTCAGCGGTGTAGTACTTAAAGGTGTTTTCTTCTGCGTTATAGATACCGTAAGCAGCATTGGATTTTTCGTTTTTGAATTCAACGAGATAGAAGTTGCCTTCTTTAAGATCGCAATGCTTAGCGTATTCGGATTCGGCGGTGATCTTCGAGAGATAGATACCGATAAGATCGCGGTAGCCCTCGGTACCGGTATTTTCAAGCGCCTGTGCATAGGTCATATTGAACATTGCGCAAGCCATTTCGGGGCTTTCAACCGACATAAAGGTCGAGGAGTTATAGCCGCACATATAAATGTCGGGGTAGAAGAAGAGGATAAGCTCTGCGTTGATCGAGGATTCAACGTCGATAAGGTCGAGATCGTCAAGCTGATCCTGCTTGTCGGGATGGTTGCTGGTGGGGGTGTTGGGGTGTCCCTTGTAGTAGTAAACGAATTCTTCTTCGCCGTAGTAAGCCTTAACGAGGTTTACGTAGTCGTTGAAATCGGGTTCGTTTTCAGCGTAAGCCCACGAGCCGAGGATCATCATCGCCTTCTTGTTCGCTTCGTCAGCTGCTTCAAACATTTCGTTGTTGAAATTATAAAGCGATTTAAGAGAAGCTTTTTGTTCGTCGGTCATTGCTTTTAAGGGGTTTGCAAAGTTACGTTCTTCGATAACGCCTTCTTTTTTGTCGTCGTTAAGAACCATATTGATGAATTCTTCATCGGGGGAGCAAAGAACGCCTGCACGGGGACGGAGGATCCACCATTCAACGTTGTTCATTTCCTTTGCTGCAACGTAGGAATACTGTCTGAAGCTGGTGCCGTCGATCGAGAATTTGCTGCCGTCACCGTTGTAATCCTTAGCTTCGCGTACCTCGGTGTAAAGGGTTTGAAGCTTTGCAGCCATATCTGCATACTTAGCGTCTGCGTCAAAGCCTTCTTCTTCGATGTTGAATGCTTCGTTAAACGCCTTATAGGAAGCGCCGCCGTCGGAAAGGAGGGTAACGTAATAGTTGCTTTCGGGGATGCCGTTACCTACCAAAAGCTTCATATAAAGGTAGGAGTTATAGTCGTTGATGTAAAGGTTGAACTTGGAACCGCTGTTGATACTGTAAAGCTCTTCGATATAAGCGTCGGTAGCGGCAACCATCTTGTCGTAGTTGTTGTGGGTGAGAACCTCTTCGATAGGTGCGTTGGGCATTGCATAAACGTTTTCGGGAAGATTGTCCCAATTCCAGCTGTCGGGACGAGCAAGCCAAACGAATGCGGGGATCTGATGATCGTTGGTGATCTCGTTCATATTAAGAGTGAAGTAAAGCTGGGGCATCGAGCCGGAAATGGGCGCGATAACGTATTCACTCGCAGAAAGAGAAACCTCCTTGAATACCTCTGCAACACCGCCGTTTTCGGAGGTAGCGCGGATATTCACGGTATGCTTACCGTAATATGCGTCAACGGTAACGTTGTTTTCCTTAAGCGCATCGCCTTCGAAAACGTTGTTGGAAACTACCTGTTCGCCATGCTTAACGGTAATTTCAACCTTTTCGATAGCTTCGTCGCTATTGTAGGAAACGTTGAGCTTCTGGTCTTCGTTAACCTGATTGATAACGAAAACGCAAACGAAATCGGAATGAATGGTGCTTACTTCAACGGTGCTTTCGGAGCAAGCCGCGAAGAGCATAGAAAATGCAAGGATCAGTGCAATAATCGCAAATGATTTTTTCATAATCTGATTTCTCCTATTTTGTTGATTTGCAAAATCCAACATAATACTACCATATTCCCGCCAAAATTGCAACAGTTTACAGAAAATTCACTTTTCTTAATAAAAAAATTAATAGTTCCTTGCGAGGTTGCAAAAAAATAATTTTCGGTGTATAATGGATCAAGCATTTTTTGGAGATGAAAATATGGGAAAGAAACCTATTCAAACGGTCGATCTTTATACAGAATATGAAGCCGAATTGAAAAACGTTGATATTCCTTTTTCGGAATATCCGCGTCCGCAATTGAAAAGAGATTCCTATTTATGCTTGAACGGGTATTGGGATTTTTCGGTAAGAAACAACGGCAACGTCACATACGACGGGCAAATTATCGTTCCCTTTGTGCCCGAAAGCAGAATTTCGGGAGTGAAGATCGATATTAATGACGGCGACCTTATTTGGTATGAAAGAAAAATCACTTTGCCCGACGGGTTCAACAAGGGACGTATAATTTTGCATATCGGCGCTTGCGATCAATGGGCGGATCTTTTTGTTAACGGACATAATATCGGATGGATCGTCGACGGATATATACCGCATGCGTTGGATATTACCGAGCTTCTCTGTGACGGTGAAAATTCGCTTCGAATCGTTGCCAGGGACGATCTTGATATCAATATGCCGTACGGAAAGCAGACGAAAAATCGCGGCGGTATGTGGTATACGAAGGTCAGCGGTCTTTGGCAGACGGTTTGGCTCGAAAGCGTGCCCGAAAATTATATTAAGGATATTAAGATCACACCCGATTTAAAGGGCGTTGATATTGAGGTTATCGGCGGAGAGGACGAAAAGACCGTTATTTTCGACGGACGGGAATATCGATTTAGCGGTGATAAGCTTCGGCTTGATATCGAAGATCCGATTTTGTGGACGCCCGAAAATCCTCATATTTATAATTTCAAGCTTATTTCGGGAAGCGACAGTGTTAGCTCCTATTTCGGCTTGCGGACTGTCGGTATAACCGATATCAACGGCATAAAGCGCATTACTCTCAACGGCAAGCCGATTTTTATGCACGGCTTGCTTGACCAAGGCTATTTTCCCGACGGTATATTTCTTCCTGCCTCACCGCGAGGCTTCGAGGACGATATTCTTGCAATGAAGAAATGCGGCTTTAATATGCTTCGCAAGCATATCAAGCTCGAGCCCGATTTGTTTTATTATTACTGCGATATCCACGGTATGTTGGTTTGGCAGGATTTTATCAACAACGGCAAATATAGCTTTTTGATCGATACCGCGCTTCCGACTGTATTTCTTCGCAAGGGTATAAGTCACAAGGCGTCGGAATTAAGACGCGGCTTTTTCCTCGATACCGCAAAAGGGATAATCGAACGTCTTTACAACCACCCAAGCGTTGTTTATTACACGATATTCAACGAGGGCTGGGGTCAGTTTGATGCCGAAGGTTGCTATGATTTGCTTAAGCCGCGTGACAGCACGCGCATTTTCGACACTACCTCGGGCTGGTTTAAGGCAAAAAAGACCGACGTCGAAAGCGAGCATATCTATTTCAAGCCGATAAGGCTGAAGAAATCCGACAAGCCGATAGTGCTGTCCGAATTCGGAGGATATTCCCACCGCGTCGAGGGTCATATATTCAACCTTTCAAACAATTACGGATATAGGACGTTCGACGACCGAAGCGATTATGAGGACGCGCTTGTAAGTCTTTACGAAAACGAGGTCATCCCTGCGATAGAAAAGGGACTTTGCGCCACGGTTTACACTCAGGTAAGCGACGTTGAGGATGAAACCAACGGACTTTTGACTTATGACCGCAGAGTATTGAAGGTTGACCAAGTCGTTATGCAAAGGGTTGCCGACGAAATCTTTTCCGCATTTGAAAAGCAATAAAAAAGGTGTCCATCTGGACACCTTTTTGCTTTAGCGTGACTTTTTGAAAATGTTCGAATGAGTAAGGTCGATATTGAATATCATAGCGGTTAAATAGAGAAATTCTATGATAAGCATACTTATTACGTGATAGAAATAGGGGAAATAGGTGATTTCATCAATGTCTATCTCAAGACTGTAAAGCGCCGATTGCAGCATCGAAAAATCGGCAACGTTGGTGAGGCTTTCATCGGAGATTGCCATAATTACACAGTCTAAAAGGATAATACCGAAAATTACGACCATAATTATCGCAAAGATCTTGAGTATGATCCAAATCGCGTTGGGAAGGTGCTTTTCGGGAAGTGCGATATGCAAAATCGGGACAAGCCAGACAAGGATAAATCCGATGGGCTGAACGACCATTGTCGATTCGAAAATGAAGTTGTTTACTATCGGTAAAAAGTGGGTAGCTGCGATAGTGATAAAGATAAGTCCTGCGACTGCACCGGTAAGCGAGGAAGCTCTTAAATCGGTGATCGCCGCGGTGCTTTGCAGAGAACGCTTGAAATAAGCGCCGACGCCTGCAAATGCGAATATGATCTGCGCCATAAACGCAAGATCGTCGAAAATCAAAACCGGACCTTCATAGAAGTATACGTTGAGATCGATTATCGGTGTTTCGGAAAGGAAAAGATCAAGCGGCGCGAACATTGCGAGAAGCGGGATGAACGCAAGCCAAGCGAAGCTTAACCAACGCGATATCTTTGCAAGCACGGGGACTGCCTTTACCTGCAAGGATACGGCAGAGAAGACACCCAAAGTCAATGCGATTCCCGAGCAAATCCAACCGAACGCGGTGGGACAGATCAAGCCGCACAAAATCGAAATAAAGCAGTATACGATCGGGCCCCAGATGCTTCCTGCACCGAGATTTTTCGGCGTGGGCTGAGCGGCAAAAGCCGATCTGTTTACAGAGCGTGCGTGGATGACCGCCGCAGGTGCAACGGGCATCGGTTGTGCGCGGTAAACGGGCTGGGGTTGCGGTTGAGGTCTGATCTGTTGCTGAACAGGTTGCTGAACGGGTTGCTGAACAGGTTGTTGAACGGGTTGTTGAACGGGGCGTTGCTGAGGTGCTTGAGGTTGTTGGAACGCGCCGTAATTAGGTGCGCCGCCTTGGTTATAAATGTTATTAGCCGCGCCGTTGTTAACGGGTTGACCGTTTACCTGACTCTTCGGGATAATGACCGTACTGTCGGAATTGGGCTTGTTGGGTACGGGCGCGCCGTTGAAGCCCTTTATAAGCTCGTCGATGTTCTGATATCTGTTTCTGTGGTCGATAGAAAGGCCGTGAAGAATTGCGGCTTCGACAGAAGGGTTGATGGCGATGCCGAGCGACGAGGGAGATTTTAAGGTATCATTGAAATTACGGTCGATAGAATCGTCGGGAGTGATGCCCGTGATACATTTATAAACCGTTGCGCAAAGAGCATAAATATCGGTCCAGGGACCTTGCTCTCCGTGGGTGCGGTATTGCTCTGCGGGGGCGTAACCGGGCTTAAGCATAATCGAAAGGCTCTTGTTGCCCATCGAGGAAATATCTCTTGCCGCGCCAAAGTCAAGCAATTTTGCGCCGCCCGGAATAAGCATAATGTTATCGGGGCTGATGTCGCGGTGGATCAAGCCTTCAGCATGGACCTTTTTAAGCGACGCCATAACCGGCATAAGAATAGATAAAACCTCGCTTGGTTCAAGACGCTTGCGGCGCTTCAGATGCTCCTTAAGCGTTTCGCCCTTAAGGTATTCCATTACTATATAAGCGGTGTTGTTCGCCTCGAAAAAGTCGCGGACGTTAACGATACCTGCTTCGCTCGAAAACTTTGCAAGCACGCGCGCTTCCTGAAGAAACTTTTCGCAGCCCTTTTCAAAAAATTCTTTTCTGTCTGTGGTGGTGGGCTGATCGATGGTGGCGGAAAGCTTGTTGCTTCTGCTGACGTAACCGTTGGGGAAATATTCCTTGACCGCAACGATCATATCAAGATTAAGGTCGCGGCCGATATATGTTATACCGAAACCGCCCTCTCCAAGCGCTGCGCCGATAAGATAACGGTTTTGCAAAACCGTACCGGGCAAAAGCTGATGGATAGGTGCGACGTGGTTTTTGTTTTTGCCGCAATGCGTGCAAAAGCTGTAGTCGTCCGATATGGGCTCCATACAGTAGGGACAGTATTTCAAGGAAAGACCCCCTTAATATAATAATGTAAATTTATTCATAAATATTATAATTGCGCGCTTTCGTTTTGTCAAGGAAATGGGGAAAAAGAGCGCAAAAAAAGAAGACGGCGGTTTGCCGTCTTCTTTAATTATATTAAAACTTATTTACGAGTCTTAATA
>JAFYON010000049.1 GCA_017560145.1 Clostridia bacterium
AAGTATGACTACATCCTTATCAAGCGCCACATCATGGGTACATTCGTTATCGGCGAATAAACTAATTAGAAATAATTGGTAAACTCAAACAAATAAGAAATGCCTCCTGCCCTTGGGCAGGAGGCTTCTTTATTTACTGTAAAAACAAAGCACGCCCGACTTAAACGTCGGACGTGCTTTGCTTGTGTAAGAGGGTATTAATACAAGACAAGAGACTTTGTAATTTAACAGAAGCTGCTTAATAAGCGCTCAGACATTCTTCTGTAACAGTAATTTGAACAGTCTTTGTTTCGCCTTCGCGGAGGAAGGTTAATTCGACTACGTCGCCAACGCGTACGTCGAGCATCATATCGATAATGTGATACTGCCGTGTAATTTTGGTCGTACAGCCGTTGACGGTTGCAGAAATAAGCACGTCGCCCTTTTGAAGCAAGCCTTCGGCAAGCGAGTTGTTGCTTACCTCATAGACCGAAACCGTTTCGCAGATGCTTACACGGCCCGTTTCTGTGTCATAAACCGCTTTTGAATCGGTTGCGTTGACTGTGATGCCGATCGATGCGCGCTGAACGCGTTCTGTTTCGGTGCCGAAGCAGTAATCGATAATGTTGTCTGCAATCGATATCGCAACGTTGGAGGGAATGGCATAGCCGATATTTTCGACTCCGTCGTCAACGATTTTTGCATTTACGATGCCTATAAGATTGCCCTTGCCGTCGAAAAGACCGCCACCGCTATTGCCCGAGTTTACCGCGGTATCAACGCGTATCACACGGAAGGAAACCTCGGTCCTGCCGTCTGCGGCAGTCATTGTGATATATTCCGAATCTACGCTTACAATACCCGAGGAGACCGATATTCCGTATCCCTGAGCATTGCCGATTGCAATCGCGTTATCACCGACCGAGATCTTGTCGGAATCTGCAATGCTTATCGAAGCGGCGTTCGAGCTTTTTAAAAGCTCGCTTCCTTCAACGTAAAGAACGGCAATGTCATAATATATCGAGCCGCCTACGTATGTTGCTTTTATCGCGTTTTCCTCGGATGCCGAGCCGAAAAGATAAACGCTTATATCGTCGCTTATTCCGTTTTCTGTGTTGCTGCTTGCATCGTAAACAACGTGATAGTTGGTGATGATGAACGCGTTGCCCTCGGACTTGTTCATTTTGTAAATAACGCCCGAGCCTGCAGAGGAATACTCTTTTGTGGTGGTGTTGCCGTATCCGGGACGCCAACCGCCCTGTTGGACGGTCGCTTTGAAGTTGCAAACAATGCTTACTGCACTTTGCAAGCCCTTTGCGCTTGCCGTGGAAACGTTGCTTTCCGTGCCGTTAATAATGATAGCGCCGTCCGCTCCGTTTGCACCGTCTGTGCCGTCTGTACCGTCGATGCCGTCCTTGCCGACAACCACGCCGAGATTTTGCTCGCTTCCGTCCTGATAGGTAAGGATCAGTTCGCCGTCACCGTTGATTTCGGCGCCTACAACGCCGATCGTTTGTGTCGATACGCAGGAGCTTAAAGCAAGTGCAAAAGCGCAAATCAGACAGAATATCAAGGCGAAAGAAATTATTCTTGATTTCATTTCGTTTCACCCAAAATGATTCTTTTCTTGTCCTTTGCGGTGAGCTTTGTCAGCTCATAGCATTCGTCGCACATATCTGCGACGTCGGGCGAGTGACTTACAAGAATCACACATTTGCCGTTGTTTGCAAGGTCACGGAAGATATCCATAATTTCCTTTTGCGTGTCGCGGTCGAGGTTACCCGTGGGCTCGTCCGCAAGGATAATGTCGGGGTCATAGGAAAGCGCGCGTGCAATGGCAACTCTTTGCTGCTGACCGCCCGAAAGCTTAAGCACGCGGCGGTTTGCCACGTCCTCGTCAAGTCCAACGCTGTTAAGAAGCTCCAATGCGCGATTCTTTTTGTTTTTCGTTTTATAATTCGCAACGTCCATCGAAAGAACAACGTTTTCGAGAGCAGTGTATTTTGTGATAAGGTTAAAGCTTTGAAATACAACGCCGATGAACTTCGAACGGAAGGTGTATTTGTCGATCTTTGCAATGCTTTTGCCGTCGTACAATATATCGCCCGAGTTGGGAGAAGCAAGGCCCGAAAGCAGAGAAAGAAGTGTGGTTTTGCCTGCGCCCGATTTACCGATTATGCAATAAATCTTGCCTTTTTCGAATTCATAGGAGATATCATTTAATACGGGTGTTTTTCCGTAAGAAAAGCTGATGTTTTGAAGTGACAATAAAGACATTTTCCTTCGCTCCTTTCTTAGTCTCTGTTTGCGAGTATCTTTAATGGATCGTAACGCATAATGAAGAGCACCGATGCGGCACTTGCGATAAGAGTCAAAAGTAAGCCGACACCGAGCATCTGAAATACAACCGTAAGATTCATTGCCGAATCGACCTCGGTAATGTAATCCGAAGCACCGCCGAATATATCACCGAAAAAGCTGTCGTCGGGTTTGATATTTTCGGGAAGACCGGAAGGCATATCGCCAAACATTCCGCCCATTCCGCCAAATCCGCCGCCGAAGTCACCGGGACGTCCGAAGTTTTCTTCAACTTGGGTCTGCATATTGCTTTGGCTTTCAACCTGTCCCTCGAGAAGTGCGTTGGTTACGGGAACAGAGCTTACTGCACCGACGCCAGCGCCGATAATGACCGCGATCATCGTTACAACAAGTATCTCGCACATAAACTGTGCGGCAACCTTCCATTTTTTCATACCCATTGCGGTAAGCACGCCGACCTCGTATTTGCGCTCGCGTACGTTGAAAATATTAAGAACCACAAGGATAACGCCGCCGATGATAAGAATTACAATAAGGAACCATCCTGCCATCGTGCTGAGCGTGTTAAGAGGCGCAAGACTGCTTTCATACGCGTTGAGGTCGGATGAGGAAATGGTGTAATCCTCGCTGAGACCAAGGTCGCGCGCTTCTGTTTCAAAGGTGTAATATGCATCGGTATCAGCAAAGCAGTAGGTAGCCGAAAGCGTGCCGCTGATCTTGGTTTCGCTTTCTCTGCCGTAGTCGTCGGTAACGGTGGTGGAAGCCGCCTCGGATGCGTCCAAAACCGTCTGCAACGCCGCCGCACTCATATAAATGCGGTTAGCAGGGTCTTGGCTTGCACCGAACATCGACATCGAAAAATCGTTATTTTCGCTGCTGGTATAAATGCCCGATACGGTAAAGGTATAGGTTTCTGTTTCTGCAGAGGGGTTGGTAATAATAACCGTGTCGCCGACGGCAAGGTCGTTATACATTGCCAATTCCTCGGAAATAACGCAGACAAGCTCGCTCGTTCCTTCGTCGAACATCGTGCCTTCGACGATGGATGCGGTGCCGTCGATAAACGCGGTCATCGAGCTGTCGCTGCTATAGCCGACGATCGAGAAATCGCCCGCTGAGCCCATTCCGCCCATCATACCGCCGAACATTCCGCCCATACCGCCCATTCCGCCGGGGAAGGTGGAAGAGCCCTTGGAATCTTCGGTTTCTTCGGCATCCTCGGTTTCTTCGGTGTCATCGGTTTCGTCGCTGACGGGAGAAAAATTCTCCGAGCCGTTAAAATATGCGGTCAACGTATAATAAAAGTCCTCAACGGTCGACGCTTCTGCATATTTCTGATACTCTTCAAGAGTAAGCGAAGAAGCGCTTCCCATCATATTGGCAAACATATCCTTGTCAAATCCGCCGCCGGGTCTTCCGCCGCCACTGCTTCCGCCGCTGGGTCTTCCGCCTCCCATCTGTCCCATTGCGCTTGCGCGGTCATAGGAAATGGTTGCCGTAATGCTAAGTCCCTCCAATGCGGATTCCTTTGCGTTTTCGGACGCCTGTCTGATAGAAAGACCGATACAAGCAGAAACAGCAATGACCAAGGCGATAATGCCGATCAGAATATTTCTGCCCTTTGATCTGCCGATACAACGAAAGGCATTTTTGATGATGTACATAATATATCCTCCGGTTTTGCTTATGGCTCGTATTTTACAGTCTTTAACTAAAGCCACGCTAAAGAAAGCCGTGAATGGTTTATGAATTTTCCGAAAAAGAAAAAGCGAAGGAGCGTATTTAAGCTCCCTCGCTTTTTGCTTTGTTATTTGAATATAACCTTGAATCCGATATGCGTCGGATCCTTTTTGTATACCGTGATTTCTCCCTTGTGGTTTTCGACGATCGCCTTTGCCATCGAAAGTCCGATGCCGTAGCCACCCTTAAATGTGCGTGCCTTATCGGCGCGGTAGAAGCGGTCGAACAGACGGTTAAGCTCGAGCTCGCCGACGGCGGCATAGGTGTTTTCAACTGTAAGCACGGTATGTCTGCCACGGTTGAGCGAAACCGAAATTTCTCCGCCGTGATCGCAATATTTTATCGCGTTGTCCATCAGAATTCCAACAAGACGTCTTAAAAGCTGCTCGTCGCCGTTGCATACCGTATCGGTATCGACGTTGGCGCGGATCGTCTTTTCGCGGCTAACGGCAAGTGGCTCGAATTCGACCACCGTGTCGGCAACCATTCTGCCGAACGCAATACTTGTAAAATTAATAACGTGGTTTTCCTCGTCCATCCGCGAAAGCGCCACAAGCTGATTAACAAGCTCGGTCATACGGTGACCCTCGGAGCGAATATCGTCGAGCCATTCGTTTTTGCCAAGCTCGCTTTCGGCAATATCAAGGTTGGCAAGTATCAAGGTAAGCGGCGTTTTAAGCTCGTGGTTTGCGTCGGTAACAAACTGCTTTTGCTTTTCATAGCTTTCGGCAATAGGCTTCACCGCCCGTTTTGAAAGAAGAAGTATAAGCGCAAGCACCAATACCGCACATACAAGCAAAACTACGCCTGCGATCGCCACGGACTGAACGGTGGCGGATCGTTGCATACTGCCGTCGACCAAAACTACGCCTAGTCCCTTTTGCGTGTTGAAAACCTTAAAGCGGTAGTTGTAGATCCAACCGCGCGCGTCGTTTGTATCGATAGCCTGCCGCGCGTATTCTATTGCTTTGCCCTCGGGGATAGAAAAGATGGATTCCATCATAGTGCGCGAAACGTTGCCCTCGCTATCGAAAAACACGGTAAAATAGCGTGTGGAGAAGGGCGTTTCGGGTGTTATAAAATCAAAATTCTGTTCGTTTCTCGGAGGGAAATCGGGCCTAGGGCCATCGTTGAACGAGCCGGGGAATCTGCCACCGCCATCGGAGACCTGATCGGCAAGAACGTCCATATTTCGGTTCAGTGACGAAACGTTCAAAGTAACGATAACGCCGAAAACCAACGAAACAACCGAAAGTATCGAAATAGTACAGATCAAAATAAATCTTCGTTGAAGCTTATAAATCATCCTATCGCCTCCAGAATATATCCCACGTTACGCACGAATCTTATAGAAACGGGCGCGGATAATATATCGAGCTTCTTGCGGATGTTCGAGATGTGTACCCAGACAACGCTTGTGTCAACGTCGGTGTTCCAGCCCCAGATATGTGTAATAAGCTGCTCGGCGGTAACGATCATACCCTGTTGTCGCATAAGCATTTCCATTACCTGAAATTCCTTTGCGCTAAGCGAAAGGGAAGACTCGTTATATGAAATTTCATAGGTGGAGCGGTTTAACGAAAGCTTGCCGAAGCGCAAAAGGTCGGGAATAAAATTGTCCTTTCTGCGAAGCATTGCACGGACTCGTGCAAGCAACTCGCCCGTTGCAAACGGCTTTGGGAGATAATCGTCTGCGCCTGCGTCCAAGCCCTCTATCTTTTGATAGGTTTCGGTTCTTGCCGTCAGAAAAAGGGCAGGGGTGGTGATGCCGTTCGAGCGTAGCTTCTTAAGCAAGGTCACGCCGTCCATAGCAGGCATCATAATATCGAGTATCAATCCGTCGTATTCTCCCGACGCGGCATAATCAAATGCAGTCGCGCCGTCGTCAACGCCGTCAACAGAGTAATTGTTGGTTTCAAAAATATGCACAAGGCTTTTGAGAAGCTTGGGATCGTCCTCTGCAATCAAAAGGCGCATATCACCCCTCCTTTCGGATTACTTGTATAATATTGTATTCGTTCTTTGCTTGCTATTCAAGATAAGAAACGGCGGTTTAGCTCCAAGCAACTCCGTTTTCGTCGAGAGTAAGCTCGGTAGATGCTTCGGAGCGGATATCGGCTTGGTTACTGCCGAGAACAATAACAAGGCTGCTTAACGACACGGGCATTTTTACGGTTGCTTTTACGCTTCCTATCTCTGCAACAAGATATTGACCGCCCGTGAGTGAAATTTGCTTTTTACTTCCGATGCTTGAAAAGCTATCGCAATGCGTTGCCTCGTTTGACATGCCGCCTCGGGGCATAACCGCGATCACCGAGCCTGCCGTATAGGTATAACCGTTTTCGCTGTCAATGGCGGAGTTCATACCCGAATTGGATATTACAACCGTTTTACCGCCCGAGAACACAATGCCGACGTTGGCGGTTCTGCTGTTGGAGTCGATACCGTCACCGGTGCAGTAAATATAAACTGTTCCGCCGCTGATTTCAATAGCGGTTCCCGACGTAGCGGTAGCGTTGATACCGTCATCCTTGGAGTTTACCGAAACCTGACCGCCCGAGATTTTAACCTGCGATCCCTCGAGCCCCTCGTAGGCGTTTGTAACACTAACGGTGCCCGATTTGATCAAAAGCGTGCCGTCGGCGTGAATGCCGTCGTCGTTGGAATATGCGGTGACGGTACCGCCGTTTACCGTAATGTTGCCGAGCGGAGAATTGCCGTTTTCAAGGCTTCCGTCGTTGTTTGCGTGGATGGCATCGTCATAGGATTTGATATTGATAGTTCCTGCGTTTATAACGATCTCGTTTGCCGCCTTGATGCCCTTGGTGGAATATTCGCCCTTGTCGGTGTTGCCCTCGCCGAATCCACCGGGACCTCCGCCACCGGGACCGCCTCCGGGAAATCCTCCGCCACCGGGACCACCGCCGGGAAATCCTCCGCCGAATCCGCCGCTTTGAACCTGTGTGGTGTAGTTGGTCCATTGGAAGGAAACGCCGTTATAGGACTGTGTGATCGCAAGAGTATCGTTTCCGCTGTTCTGCGTAAGATAATCCGAGCAGACGGCATAGTCCTTATCCTGACCCATTTGCGACTCTTTTTCATACACGAAAAGCTGAATTTTCGAATATTCTGTCATTTTGGGGTAGGTATAGTAATAATAGCTTGTTCTTCCGCCCGATACCTTGGAATGATATTCTGCGTTCACCCAAACAAAATCGGTTTCGGAATTGTAATATTTTACCGAATAATAATATTTATTGCTTGTGTAGCGGATATAATTTGTTTCGGAGGAGGTTGCCGTTACCTCCTTGGAGTAGTTGGAATATTTATCGGTGTAGATGCTGAGCACGGTGGCACTGTCGCCGATAACGGCGTCGTGTGCTGCATCGATTCCGTCGCATGCGGCGTAAAGCGTGTGGGTGCCGCCGATTACGGTAATATCGCCACGCTGATTGCCCTTGTCGGAAACGTCGCTGTTGGAGCTTTTGATACAATCGCCGCCCGATGCGATAAGAGTTGTGTTGCCGCCCTCGATTTCGACGCTGTCGTTACCCTTAAGCGCGTTATCGATGCAAGCTACAAGCAACGTAAGGTTTTTGACCTGCAAATCGTCCTTGGTGTGAATTCCGTTGTTATTTTCCGAAACGACGGTCAATTCACCCTTGCCGCCGATTTCAAGGTCGACGTCGGAATGGATCGCGCCGGAATAAAGCGATTCGTCATCGGGATCGATAGCGGATCTCATATCGTAAATATAATTTTTCGTTTCCTTTTTGGCTTTTATCGCAACCTCGTCACCGCTGATTACGGTTATAGGATTAGAGGAATTGCAAACGAGTGACAGCCCGTGAAGCTCGAGATCGAATTTATGATCGTCGCCCGTGTCGATCACAATGCTTCCGCGCAGGGTACCCGATATCGAATATACCGTGTCCTCTCCGACGGAGGTGAAGGTAAGCGTTGTGCCGTCGAGCCTATAAGCGTTTTCGGTGCCCGAAAGACATTCTATGACGATATCGGTGGATTCGTTTTCAAAATAGCCGTCGTATGCGCCCAAATCGGCTAAATCCTCGCCAAAGGTTTTGTCGTCTCCGCCGAGGTCGGTGCTATCTCCCTTGGATTGTGAATCGGTTTCTCCCGAAATAGAGCTTTGTGCATTTTGTCCGTTTTCGTTCAAAGTGCATCCCGAAAGGAGCAAAACAAGACATAGCAAAATTGACGCTAATCGTTTCATAATATTCTCCCGTTTATCAAAGCTCGGCGATGCGGTTCTCCTGCTTTGATACGATAATTTCAAGATTTCCGTTGCGCTCGCGGATGCGGTCGATCATCTGCTTTTCCTTTGTCGCATCGCGAAGCGTTACGTTGTATGTAAGTCTGAACATGCTGCCCATATTAGTTGTCTTAACGTTGATAAGCTCGCTTTTTTTGGTGTATTCCGCAAAAATATCGTCAAACGCGCCGGTATAGTCAAGATCCTCGGGGATGGTTATCTTAACGGTTTTGTTGACCGAAGCGGCTCTTGAGCTTCCGCTCGTCAAAACGTTGCAGATCATAAACACTGCGCACATAATCAACGTAAAGAGCGCGGCGAAGCCAAGGTAACCCATACCTGCAATAAGACCTGCGCCCATTGCAAGGAAGATCGCCACGATTTCCTTTGCCGAGCCGGGTGCGGAACGGAAGCGCACAAGACTGAAAGCGCCTGCAACCGCAACGCCTGCACCGATATTGCCGTTTACCATCATAATTACAACGCAAACAACCGCAGGCAGAAGCGCCAAAGTAACGATAAAGCTCTTGCTGTGGTCGTTTTTCAGCATATATGCCGCCGCCATGGCAAAGCCCAATATAAGCGAAACGCCAAGACAAAGAAGAAAGTCGGTTATACCTATAGTTTGAGTAAATTCGCTGTCGAAAATACCTTTAAAAATTGCTTCCATTATCAAAGTCTCCTTGGTTTGTTTTAGAAGGGAAGATAAGCTTTTCGTAAGCTGTTCCGTATTTGGAAAACGAGGTTTTGTATATTCGCCCGCGCGAGAGGATCTCTGTCATCCAAAGCGGAATACCGCCCGAGCATTTAAGCTCCATCAGAACCTTTCCGTTTGGAAGTATCGGCTCACCGTAGATTTGCGAGCAAAGATTAACATCGTTTTGACGGCAAAGAATATTGTCGTCAAAGGTCACTCGGAAATCGCCGCCGCCTTTGTCAAAATATGCCTCGCGCTCGTAGGAAAGAAACACGGTCGGCTTTAATTCGCCGTAAAACCCGATAAAGTAATCGATCTCGCGCGAAATTTGGGTGCTTGTCGGGCAATTTTGCCTACGGCATATCCAAGCGGTCGCGTCACGCTCGGGAAGCGGAATTCTGCGCTTGTAAACCACACTTTCGTATTTCTTTTTCAACTCGACGAAAACCGTGCCGTCGGGGGTGGCCTGACCGTAGCTTCGTATACGCAGCTTTTCTTTATAGGCAGGCTTTTCGATAGAGCGTCTTATCAGCCTGTAATTGTCGGTGTCGAAGTAAATATTTCTTATCGCCGTCCGTCCGTATCGGTCAAGCTCCATATACGGTGAAATAGCATTTAAAATCATTGCCTTTTGCTCAAGCGTAAGCAAATATTTAAGCTCGTATCGCTTGAACACGGTCTGAAACGCCATTCGAAAGCCTCCTTTCTTAAAGCTTGTGCAATTATTTTATCATACCGCGCTTAAGATAAACTAAAGAAACACGAAAAAAGTGTGAAAGTAGCAAAAAACCGACAAGGCAAGGCTTGTCGGTTTTTTGGTGCGGATGACAGGACTTGAACCTGCACGCATATGCACCGGTTTCTAAGACCGGCTCGTCTGCCAGTTCCGACACATCCGCATATTTGTTTCGCACTATTCTAACACAAGCTGACGTAAAAGTCAATATTGTCAAGCCAAATTGAGAAAACCTCTTGCAAGCGGGCGCGTTTTTGAGTACAATAAAGAAAAAGAGAAAATTGGAGTATAAATATGAAAGTTAGCGAAAGATTTTTGAAATACGTTTCGTTTGGCACAACCTCGGACGAATCCTCCGAAACCTGTCCCTCCAGCGCTTGCCAGCTCGTTTTGGGAAGATTTCTCGAGGAAGAGCTTAAATCTATCGGCTTGACCGAGGTCGGATTGGACGAAAATGGATACGTTTACGGCGTTCTTCCCGCAAGCGCAGGCAGAGAGAACGATCCGTCTATCGGATTTATCGCTCATATGGATACAAGCGACGGTGCTTGCGGCGACAATATCAAGCCCCAAATCGTTAAATACGTCGGCGGCGATATAAAGCTTAACGAAACCGAAAGCATCACCGTTAAAAATTTTCCCTTTCTTGAAAAATATATCGGCGGCGAGATAATCACGACCGACGGCACAACGCTTCTCGGTGCCGACGATAAGGCAGGCATTGCCGAGATCTTTACCGCGCTTGAATATCTTGTTGCCCATCCCGAAATATCGCACGGCAGAATCCCCGTTTGCATCACCCCCGACGAGGAGATCGGACGCGGTGCGGACAGATTCGACCTTAAACGCTTTGCAGCTGATTGGGCGTATACCATCGACGGCGGTGAGCTTGGCGAAATCGAATATGAAAACTTCAACGCCGCTTCGGCAGGTATCGTCATCCACGGTGTGAACATACACCCCGGCAGCGCGAAGAATAAGATGAAAAACGCGCTTCTTATCGCAGGCGAGCTTGTTAATATGCTTCCTGCCGCAGAAACCCCTGCACATACCGAGGGTTACGAGGGCTTTTATCACCTTTGCAGTGTTCACGGTGATGAAACTACGGTCAATATGAAATATATCATCCGCGATCACGACAGAGAAAAGTTCGAATCGCGCAAGGCGTTCGTTACCAATCTTGTTGGCTATTTAAACGGCGTTTACGGTGAGGGCACCGTTGAATTGACGCTTCGCGACAGCTATTATAATATGCGCGAAAAGATACTTCCTCATATGCATATTATCGATTCGGCTGTCGAGGCAATGAAAAAAGCAGACGTAGAGCCGATTATCGTTGCGATCCGCGGCGGTACCGACGGCGCTCGCCTTTCCTTCGAGGGGCTTCCTTGCCCGAACCTTTCGACAGGCGGCGCAAACTTCCATGGCGTTCACGAATTTATTCCCATTAATTCTATGGAAAAAATGGTCGAGATTATAGTCACCCTTATGCAAGGTTAAAGAAGAAAAGAGCTTCTGCGCAGAAGCTCTTTTGTTATTCAAATTTATCCTTGATCTTTCTGTCGCGGTGGTAGAATTGTTTGTCACGGTCGGTTATTTCACGCAATACTTTGCAGGGGTTACCTACTGCGACGACGTTATCGGGAATGTCGCGCGTGACAACACTGCCTGCGCCGACAACACTGTTTTCGCCGATAGTAACACCGGGCAAAATTACGCTTCCTGCGCCTATCCAGGCATTGCGCTTTATGTGAACGGGGAGGTTGTATTGAACGATTTTTTCGCGAAGTTCGGGATCGATCGGGTGACTTCCGGTGCAAATAGTTACGTTAGGGGCAATCATAACGTAATCGTCGATAAAGATTTCGCCGTCATCAACGAGAGTAAGGTTGAAATTCGCATAAACCGATTTGCCGATATGCACTTTCTTGCCTGCCCAATTTGCGTGAAAAGGCGTTTCAATATAACTATCCTCGCCGAAGGAGGCAAACATTTCCTTTAAAAGTGCAAAACGCTTATTCACTTCGGACGGCTTGATCGAGTTGTATTTGAAAAGAAGATCCAAGCGTTTTACCTGTTCTTCCATAAGACTGTCGTCGTTGCATTGGTAAAGCTCGCCGTTTTGCATTCTTCTTTTTATTTCATCAAGATTCATAAAAAACGCCTCCGTAAAGATTTTTTAATATTTTATCACAAACACGAAGCAAATTGCAATATTAACCCTTTTCTTTTTTGTTTTTGTGTGGTAAAATGTCGATAACGAGGTGTTTTTATGGACGAATACGTTATAAAGCCGATAGCGCATATACATAACGACCTTAAAACAAAATTCGGTGTGCCGAGGCAGAGCGGATTGGCAGGTTCGTTGCTTTCCGAAATCGTTTTCACGCCCGAATTCCGTGTTTCGGATGCGTTGCGCGGTATTACCGATTTTTCACATATATGGCTTATATGGAGCTTTTCCGAGGCGCGCAGAAGCGATTGGTCGCCAACCGTCCGTCCGCCTAGGTTGGGCGGTAACGAGCGCATCGGCGTTTTCGCAACGCGCTCGCCCTATAGACCAAACAGCCTCGCGCTGTCCTGTGTGAAATTGGTTCGTGTCGAGCACCGCGACGGTCTTGGCGATATTCTTGTCGTTTCGGGAGCCGACCTTATGAACGGCACACCGATTTACGATATAAAGCCTTATTTGCCCTATGCCGATGCAATCGGCGACGCGACGGGCGGATTTGCACCCGACGGCGGCAAAACACTTTGTGTTGTCGATGAAAATTGCGAAATGCAAAAGCTTGCCGAAGCAAAAAGAACCGCGCTGACCGAGCTTCTTGCGCGCGATCCGCGTCCGCAATACCACGATGATCCGAACCGTGTTTACGGAATGGAATACGGCGATCACGAGGTGAAATTCCGCGTTGACGGAAAAGAGTTGTTCATAACTTCGATAGAAAAACAAATCAAAAAGAGGTAAAAGATAATGGGAAGATATCATAACGAATTCAAATTCAACAATACTATCCATCCTCAGCTTTTTGCTGACATCCACCAATATATGCTCAACGAGGGCTATGAATACCGCAACTTCGAGGGCGAAAACGTTTATAAAAAGGGTAAAGGCTTTTCGTTGGGCCCGACTTTCCTTAAAATTAT
>JAFYON010000050.1 GCA_017560145.1 Clostridia bacterium
TAGGAGAAGCAGGTTTGTTGAAAAGGGGTATTGAAATTTGCGACAGACTGTGATAAAATACTACCGAAAATTTTTTAAAATGCGGAAATGTGGCTTATGAAAACATTATACGAGAAAAAAGTTGTTAAATTCGGCGGCAGCTCCTTGGCATCTGCCGAGCAATTTGTTAAAAGCGCAAATATTATCAAGGCGGAGTCTGTACGTCGTTACGTTGTGCCCAGTGCACCCGGCAAGCGCTTTGACGGCGATACCAAGGTGACCGACCTTCTTATCAACTGCTATAACCAAAGCGTTTCTTCGGGAGATTGGGAAGCGACCTTTGATAAGATCGAGGAAAGATATAACGATATTATTAAGGGCTTGGGACTTACGACCGACCTTTCCGGCGAATATGCGATAATCAGAAAGGCTCTTGCAGAGGGCACTACTCTTGATTATACCGCATCGCGCGGCGAATATTTAAACGGTCTTATCCTTGCCGATTATATCGGTTATGAATTCGTTGATGCGGCAGAGGTAATCTTCTTCGACGAAAACGGCAAGTTCGATGCAAGCTACACCAACACCGTTATGGCACAGCGCCTTTCGGGTAAGCGCAACGCCGTTATCCCCGGATTTTACGGCTCGAACCCCGACGGCACTATCAAAACCTTTTCCCGCGGCGGCAGTGATATCACCGGTGCAATAGTTGCACGTGCGGTTATGGCTGATATCTATGAAAACTGGACCGACGTTTCGGGCTTTTTGATGTGCGACCCGAGAATCGTTGACAACCCCCGTCCTATTTCGATAATCACCTACCGTGAGCTTCGCGAGCTTTCGTATATGGGCGCGTCCGTGCTTCACGAGGACAGCATTTTCCCCGTTAAGATCGCAAGCATTCCCATAAACATCCGTAACACCAACCGTCCCGAGGATGCAGGTACCTTTATCGTTACCTCGACCGACGGCTATAAGACCGACGATATCATTACCGGTATCGCAGGTAAGAAGGGCTTTTCGGTTATCCGCATTGAAAAGGATATGATGAACTCCGAGCCCGGTGTAGGTATGCGCGTGCTTAAGGTGTTCGCAGATCTCAACATCAACTTCGAGCATATCCCCTCGGGTATCGATACGATGTGCGTTGTCGTTAATACCGACGACGTAAAGGGAAGAGAATACGATATCGCTTCCTCTATCCAAAAATCTGTAAATCCCGACCATATTCACATTGACAACAATATGGGTCTTGTTGCGGTCGTTGGCCGTAACATGGCAGGTCAGCCCGGTACTGCGGCGCGTGTATTCAGCGCACTCGCAAGAAAGGACATCAACATTCGTATGATCGACCAGGGCTCGAGCGAGCTTAACATTATCATCGGTGTGGATGAAAGCTCCTTTACAAGAGCTATAAAGGCAATTTACAAGGAATTCTGCAACTGATATGGGTTACACGACCGTCAAGCAAAGCTCGGAATTTTTAATGGTCGAGCGCAAAAGCGATTTTATCGGATATTGCGCCCCCGTTACGAGCGAGGATGAAGCGATCGCCTTTGTAAATTCAATTAAGAAGAAGCATTCCGATGCTACCCACAACGTTTATGCTTACGTTCTGCGCGAGGGATTTAAGGAGCGCTTTTCGGACGACGGAGAGCCTCATGGCACGGCAGGTATGCCGGTGCTCGATTCGATCCGCAAGGCAGGACTCACCGACACGGCTGTCGTTGTTACGCGTTATTTCGGCGGTATCCTGTTGGGTACGGGCGGATTGGTGCGTGCATATACCGCCGCGGCAAGCGGCGCGATAAAGGAAGCGGGAATTGCCGAGGTGGGCGATTTCGATATCGTTGAGGTACGCTGCAATTATTCCGATTATCAAAAGGTTATGCCCTTGGTTTCCGCGATATCCGCGCGTACCGAGGACAGCGATTTCGGCACCGAGGTAAAAATGATCCTTGCCGTTACTCAATCGTTGAGTGATAAATTTATCGCCGATATGATCGAAACCACGAACGGACGCGTTATTGCAAGCAAGATCGGCAGTAAAACAGACTTTATATAATAAAAACGGCGGAATTGACCGCCGTTTTTTCTTTTACATAAGCTTCTTTTTCATCGCGATATAATCATAGGTGTTCAGTTTTCCGTCGCAATTTAAGTCGGCAAGCCCCAACTGCCTGTCGGAAAGCCTTATCGTGTCCATTATCGCGCGCTTTATCAGAATGGCGTCGTAGATATCAAGCTTCCCGTTTTGATTTACGTCGCCCTTGATAAACGGCTCGAGCCCGAAATAAATTGCAATGGCGGTCGCCTCCGCAATGGCAAGGCTTTTAAGGTTTACGTCGTTCATAAGCCATTTTGCCGCTTCTTCGTTGGTGTGAAACGAATGCTCTATAATGTAATAAAGCGGACAACCGACACTTCTTGCGCCGCGCATAACGCCGTAATAATCATAATCGCCCTTGTCGCTTTTTCTTGTCTTTACGTGGGATTCCTTTATATCCATACAAGCGGCGACCGTGCTCGCAAGAATTTTTCCCAAGGTGTGCGATTCGTTTACACCGTCGAACGGAGCATATACCGAAACGCGGTCGGTTTTTGTGTTTCCGTTGCCCGTGGCATTGGAATGGAGCGACAAAAACAGATCGCAGTCCGCTGCCATTTTTCCGCGCTCGACCACCGCAAGATCCTTTGAAAGCGATTCTCGGGTTTTGAAAACCTCAAAGCCCAAAACCGACAACTCCTTTGCAAGAAGCTCGCAAAGCAGCCACATTCTTTCGGATTCATAATATTCGGGCAGAATCGGGCTTTGATTTCGTTTTCCGTAGTGACCTGCGTCAAGCATAATTCTTTTCTTCATAAATTCCTCCTTTCCTTTACTCCCGAATTAAGTATAACAAAAAAATCGCGGGATTTTCATCCCACGATTCTCTATTCTCAGTCTACGCTGATCATTCAATATTGATTTTATAAGCGTCGCCGTTGATGATAACCGTTTCATCGTCAAGCCAGTTGATCATAATCGTTTCGGCGGCGTGTGCTTCTCCCTCAAAAACGATCATTTCGGGAGCCGAGAAGCAACCGATGATTGCGCCGAATTCAGCCTCCGAGGGTCTTACGGTTACGACGGTTTTGGTGCTGATAAGCGATTCCTCGATAAATACCTCGGCAACGAAGGTTTTGTTAAGCGATTCATATTTATCGTCAAGCTTGCGGTCGCTTATCACGCCCGAAACGAGATTCCAGATGAAAACGATACAAACCACGATCGCAAGAAGCACTGCGACGATCGCCGATATTGCCTTTGCCACGCTGTCGGGCAGAAAGCGGAGGTAAATTGCGAAGATACATCCGCAGGAGATGATTGCAAGGATAACCGCGCCGCCCCATTCGCCGTCGATAAAGGAAAACACGTTGATTATTGAAAGAGGGAAGGCGAACAAAAGACAAAGCTTTTCGTAAAGCACGAACCTCGGCTTGAAGATAAATACCGAAACGACCGCGCCGATGGCGAGCAGTGCTTGCAGTATGGAAATCGCCTTTTCACTGTAAAGCGAAAATTCAAGCTCGGTAAGAAAACCGATCAATTCGTAGAGCGGAAGTGTCATAAAGAACACCAAAACCGCAACGGGAACGACCTTCATTGCAATGTTTTTGATTTTCGTTACGTCCATACAAAAGATCCTCCTTTGTAATGTGAGGTGAATAGATTATTCTTTTACTACCGAAATTTCTTCTATTCCGTAGTATTCAAGGCATTTAAGCGTTTCTGCGCTTATCCTTTCGCCGCAAACGGCAATCGGCACCGCGGGCGGGCAGGCAACGTTGAACTGTGCAACGGTTCTGCCAAGGCTTTCTTTGGCGGCAACGGTTTCCTTTTCGGCAAAGATCGCTTCGCGCAGGGAGATAACCTTTTCTCCCTTGGGTACGCTCGGCGTGAGCTCGGTTATCGGCTCGCGCTTATTTACCTCCGAAAGCGCTGCCAAAAGTCGGTCGAGGTCGGAAGGCGAATTTTCGGGGGTGAGCATAAAAACGGTCTGATCCCTGTCGGCAAATTCGCAATGGAGGTTGGAGCGCTCCAAAAGCCTTGCGATATCAAAGCCGTAATATCCGTATCCCTTCGGCTTGATAACGATCTTCAATTCCTCGCCGTCGGCAACGTCAAAGCCGAGCGCCTTGATTTTGCTTTTTGCATCTGCGATCATTGAAACGCAGTCGTTCAAGCGGCTTTTATATCCGTTGCTTAAATATTCGTTTGCGAGGTCAAGCGAGGCAAGGATAAGATACGAAGGGCTTGTCGAGCCGAAAAGCGAAAGCGCGTTTTTCGCGTTGGCTTTAAATGCTTCGGGCGCATCTTTTGAAATATGAAGATAAGCGCCGCCTGTAAGCACGGGGAGAGTTTTGTGTGCGGAATCACAGCAGATATCGGCGCCGAGGTCGATAGGATGCTTAGATTCGGGAAGAAATTTAAGATAAGCGCCGTGAGCGTTATCCACGAAAAGGATCGCATCGTGTTTTTTGCATACCTGCGATATCGAAGAAATATCGCAAATGCTTCCGAGATAATCGGGTGAGGTGAGATACACCGCGCATTTTTCGTTTTCGCGCGTAAGTGCGGCTTCAACGTCGCTTGCATCGGTCAAGCCCGAAAGGAACGCTTTATCGGAGGGATAAAGCCATATCGGATCGATGCCGTTGAGCGCGCAGGCGCTGATAAACGCCTTGTGAGCATTGCGCGAGGCGATGATTTTTTTGCATCCGTAAAGCTTTAAAAGATAAACCGCCGCGCGGATGCAGTGCGACGAGCCCTCTGTTGAATAAAAGGTGTAGTCTCCGAAAAGCAGAGAAGCGTTCCTTTCGCTTTTGGCAATAATACCGCTTGCCTCGTAAAGACTGTCAGCACCGCTTATTTCCGTAATGTCAAGACCTTCACAGCCCAAGGGACCGATTCCCTTGTGTCCGGGCATATGAAGCCTTGCATTATTGCCGCTTTGGTATTTTTTGATAAAATCAAATATCGGCGTTGTCATCATATATCGCCCAAAGCCCTTGCAACCGCAACCGAAATGGCACATTCCATTCTCTTGCGGAACAAACGGCAGCCGTATTCGTAAATACCCTTTACCGAGCCGGTAGCGTGATATGCGTTTGCGGCACATCCGCCCGAGCAGTAAAGCTTTGCCCAGCAGTCCTTGCAGTCCTCACGGGCATAAACGTTGCAGCTTTCGAATTCGTTTTGGATCTCTTTGTTGTCAACACCGTTCCATATATCGCCGAGCTTGAATTTTTCGTCGCCGACGAACTGGTGGCAGGGATAAAGGTCGCCCCAAGGGGTGACCGCCATATATTCGGTACCCGAGCCGCATCCCGAAATGCGCTTATAGATGCAGGGACCGCCCGAAAGGTCGATCATATAGTGATAGAAGGTAAAGGGCTTGCCTTCCTTTTCGCGCTTGATCATAAGCTCGGAAAGCTTTTCATACTGATCGAAGAGGATGGGCATATCCGATTCAAGCAATTCGCCCTCGTCACCCTTTGCGCAAACGACGGGCTCCATACTGAGCTCGGTAAAGCCTAAATCGAGCATAGCCTGAATATCCTTTAAAAAGTCGGGGTTTGCGTGGGTAAAGGTGCCGCGCATATAATAGTCCTTGTGTCCTCTTGCATCGACGAGCTTTTGGAACTTGGGGACGATCTTGTCAAAGCTTCCGTTACCTGCATAGTCAACACGGAAACGGTCGTGAATTTCCTTTCTGCCGTCGAGCGAAAGGACGACGTTGCTCATTTCGCGGTTTGCAAAATCGATAACGTCATCGTCGATAAGCACGCCGTTTGTGGTAAGCGTAAAGCGGAAATTCTTGTTCTTTTCCTTTTCAATGCTTCTTGCATAAGCAACGAGCTGCTTTACTACCTCGAAATTCATCAAGGGCTCGCCGCCGAAAAAGTCAACCTCGAGATTGCGTCTGGTGCCCGAATTTTCAACGAGAAAATCAAGCGCACGCTTGCCGGTTTCAAAGCTCATCAAGGCACGCTCGCCGTGATATTTGCCTTGACTTGCAAAGCAATACGAGCAGTTTAGGTTGCAGGTGTGTGCGATATGCATACAAAGTGCTTTAATAACGCCCGAGGTCTTTCTTTTAAGCTCGCCTGCCATGGGGGCAAAGGTATCGGGCACGAAAAGCTTGCCCTGATTTTTAAGCTCGGTGACCTGTTCAAAGCATTCGTCGATATCCTTTTCGGTAACGTCCTCGCAAGAAAGATATTTATCGCACATCGCTTTAATAATATCTTCCTTGGAATTCGTTTCATACATCGAAATGATATCGTATGCAATATCGTCGACCGCGTGCACCGCGCCCGAGCAGATATCGAGAACTATATTATATCCGTTTAATTTGAATTGATGGATCATAATTTCCTCTTTTTACTGAAAAAGTGCCGCCATGCGGCGGCACTTTCCGTTAAACGTTATTATTTGCTTTCCTTGTTGCTTTCGCACTTCTGGTTAGCGATGCCGCAAGAGGTCTTGCAAGCGGACTGGCAAGAGGTCTGGCATTCGCCGCAGCCACCGTTCTTTGCGCTTTCGCAAAGGTTGCGAGTTTCGATAGTCTTGATATGTTTCATAGTTAATATTCCTCCGAATTTTTATTCGATTAATTATACAACAAATATTTCGGCAAGTCAACACTTTATTATAAAAAACTTACTCTTTGTCGTTGCCGTTATAGCGCTTGGGCATGTGCGCGTTTCTGGGACGTCTGTTTTTGCGGCGGATTCCCACTATCATCGCTATGATTGCGGCGATCGCGGTCGCACCGACAAACGCATAAATAAGGATCACGCCGAAGGCGATTCCTTCGTCTTCGATCAATTCAACGTCCGAGATCTCGTTTGAATTTTCCGATTCGTCGGTCGATTCCTCGGTCGAGTTATCCTCCTCGGGAAGCGAGCCTTCGTCGCCATCGTTGGAATTGTCACCCTCGAACGGGTCGGACACCTCGGGCGGGAGCTCGGCTTTTTTGATCTTGTGGAGCAGAGCCAATTTCGTAACAACCTCGAAATCCCTTACTACCGCGCGCTTTGCGGTGGATGCGGCAAACAGCATCGCCATATCGCTTTGGAGCGCCTCTGCTTCGTCGTGTGTGAGTGCGCCGTCGCTTAATTGAAGCATCGCCTCGTTTATCTTTGCAAGCGCCTGCGTTGCAACGTCCTCGTCGCATCCGCCGAAGGGAAGAATGCGGTCGCTTATTTTGGTTTTTGCGAATTCAAGTATCATCTTCATCGCATAAACGGTGTCCTGCAAGGGCGAAACCGATTCTGTTGATAAAATGCCGTTGCTTAATTTTTCGTTGGTTTTAAGCGTGGTGAACTGCTCGAGCGTACCGAAGACGCATCCGTCAGCACCGATATTGCGCGATTCCTTTATTGCGCTTGTAAGCAGATCCGTACCGACCGACATATCAAGCGCGGCGAAAAGGAACTTTTCCTTGCCGGTGTACGCGCCGATAAGCGCGCCCTTTTCGGTAACGAAGCCGTCGAGATAGCCGAGATCGTCGATAGGATCGTTTTCGTCGATGTCGCTCTCGTAAAGCTCAAGGCAAAGACCGTCGAAAATATCCTCCTCGATCCAACCTATCGCATCCTGTGAATAGAAATAATCAACGGTGTCACGCGCCGCAACCGCAATAAGGTTGATATCGCTGCGAGCCTCCTTTACCGCATCCGAAACGCTTTTTGCCATTTCGGTCACGAGAGAAACGCGGTAATCCACCCAATTGCTCCAATGGGGGGAATCGAACAAAAGGTTAGATATCTCGTAAGCCTCCTCCTTGGCGATGCCGTATCTTGCGGCGAAATCGTCAAGAGTGTCGAAATCATAGCCGTAATCCGATTCCTCGTTGAACTTCGGGTAACGAAGGTGGTCGAGCATAATGCTTTTGATATCGTATTTCGTTGCGATGTATTTAACGTATTTGGTGAAATATTCGCGGAATTCCTTTGAAGAGGGGGAGTAGTATTTAAGGTCGATGCCCTCCTCGCCGCTGCTGGTTTGGCTCATCCAGCCGGGAGAAGCGATCGAGGCGTATTCGTTATAATAAACGTCGATAGTAAGCACGAGCGCGATATTTTCCTGCTCGCACACGTCGATAAACGCCTTTAAAACGTCGAATCCGCCGAAATAGGGATCTTGCGAGAATTTATCGCTTTCGGGAAGAGGAACGATGGTGCGATATCCGTTCGAGGTGCGAAGAAAAATGGTATTCAAGCCGTTTTCCTTAACGCTTTTAACGGTTTCTCTTACCTGATTCATATCCTTTTCACGCGGGGAGTGGAAAACACCTCTTAATTCGCTCGGCAGTACCGAATGGCATTTGTCGGTGATATCCGAATAAACGCGCTCTGCGATATCGATCATCTCTGCATAGCCGCTTGCTCCTTCTAACTCCTCGGTCAATGCCGCCACAGATTCGTCAAGCGCGTCGAAATCCATATCCTCATACGCGATCTTCGCGTTGTAAATATCGGTTTGCGCGTTGATAAGCAAAGTTTCAACGGTGCGTCTTATCATCGTTTGGTTGTAGGTAAAGGTCGCAACGCCCTCGGTAACGGTGCAGCTTGCGCCGACGGGTGCATAGCACATAAGCGTTGCCGCGTCGTTTTCGGTCGCGGCGGAAACGATAAATCCGCCCTCGGGTGCAACCGCGTTGCTTCCGCGGTAGATGATCACGCCGTTTGCATCAACGGCGATATCGAGCGTATAAGTGATCGCGCCGGTAACGAGAGGGTTGGAAATAAGGTAATTGCCCTCGCCCTCTACCTTGATCTCCTTTGTGAAATAGGGATCAAAGCCACCGTTTGCATTGCATATAAAGAGCTTTTGATTATAGCGGTCGTAAAACAGACGGGTGCCGGCGGTTACGTTATCCTTGAACCATTGAACTCTTGCGCCCGTGGAGGAGATAACAAATCCGTTTTCGGGCACCGCAAGGTTTTCGCCCTCGGCAAGTCCGCCCTCGATTATATTCGTAACAAAGCCGTCGGCATCGACCACAACGTCGTGGCCCCAAAGCGTTTGCTCGGTCGAGGGTACGCCGTAATAAATTATCGCAGTATTGATTCCGCGCGTGACGTTTTCGCCGTCGATATATATCCAGCTTTCGGTATCGACCGCAAGCGCCGTCGTGCCGCCTAGGACAAGCATTGGCAGCAACAGAGCAAACGTTGCAACCGCGCAAATAATTCTTAAAATGTTTTTCGTCATATTTCAACTACCATTCCGTCGTAAGACGTGATAAATCCGAGCTCGCCTGCCTTTTCGCAAAGCTCGTCGTGTAAAAGCATACCGTTGTGCGAGAAGTGGTTTACCGCGTGTACGGTGCTTTCGTCGGTAACGCCGATTCTGCTTAGGCGTTCCTTGACCGTGGGTACGCTGTCGAGCCCCATATGTCTGCCGCCCGAGGGAAGCGCAACGAAGGTGCAATCGTAGCTGACCATATCGGCGTGAACGCCGTTCTTTTCGAGATAATCGTAAACCTCGTCGAAGGGAAGTCCCGTATCGTGAAGATAAAGAAGCGTTTTTTCGCCGTCGTTTATAAGGTAAACGAAGGGAGTTTCCTTGGGTGCGTGAAATGCGGGAAGGGGTGTGACGGTATATCTGCCGACTTTTATCGGCTCATAGGCCTTTATTTCGGTAACCGTAACGGCCGCAGGCTGCTCCTCCTCGCCGAGCTTGCCGACGAAACGCTCAAAGCGCTTGAGCACGGCACTGTTGCCGTAGATATTCAGCACGGGCTCGACCATATTGTGTGCATAGCAGCTTTCAAACCTCATGCAAAGGTCGGTCGGCTCGAAATGGTCGATATGCGAATGGGTAACGAAGCAATATTTGACCTTTGAAAGATCGATGCCTGTTTTGAGCATATGGTTATAGGTATCGGCAGGGAAATCGATAAGAAAATCGTCGTTTATAAGCGTTTGCGAGCGTGTGCGGATGTTTTTGCCGCCGAGCGCCTTTGCTTGCTTGCAGTATTCACAGTTGCAAAACATTGCGGGCCAGCCCTCTGCCGCCGCAGTGCCGAGATAGGTTATCTTCATTTTTTTAACCGTCTTCCTTAAAAAATATTGCATTTCTTTACAAAATATATTATAATGCCGAGGCGTGCAAATTTCAAGTGAATTTAACGCTTATTTTCGCATCTGCTAAAAAAAGTTTAAAATTTTGAAAAAAGGTATTGCAATTTTAAAAGTTGCGTGATATACTTTAGTGTGCGAATTGTTGGAGCTTTGCTCCTTATCATACGAAAGAGAGGATTTTTAATATGAAACAGGGTGTACATCCCGATTACAAGACCACTACCATCAAGTGTGCTTGTGGCGCAGAATATGTTACCAAGTCCGTAAAGGATAACGTTAAGGTTGATATTTGCTCTAAATGCCATCCCTTCTTCACCGGTAAGCAGAAGTTTGTAGATGCAGGCGGACGCGTAGATAAGTTCAAGAAGAAGTTCAACCTCGACTAATTGTAGCTTATTTCGAAACACAACGGCACTCATTTCGGGTGCCGTTTGTTTTTTGCAAAAGAAGGTATTTTTATGGCCGAAAATCTGAATATTACCGACGAGCTTAAAAACAAGGGCGGCAGAGCTCTGCTCGTTTCGGTTTCCACTACCGACTGTGCCGATGAATGTATGCGCTCGCTTGACGAGCTTGCCCGTCTTTTGGAAACTGCGGGCGGTACCGAGGCGGCGCGTGTCGTTCAGAACCGTGTAAGCCCCGATAAGGCGACTTATATCGGAAGCGGCAAGGTGCAGGAAATTGCCGAATTTATCCGCAACGACGGCGATATTTCGCTCGTTATTTTCGATAACGAGCTTACCCCCTCGCAGATCGCAAATTTAGAGCGCGAGATCGACGGTGCAAGAGTTATCGACCGCACGATGCTTATTCTCGATATTTTTGCTCTCCACGCCGTCACGGGCGAGGGTAAGCTGCAGGTCGAGATCGCCTGCCTTCGCTATACCGCACCCCGTCTTACCGGCAGAGGTAAGGAGCTTTCCCGTCTTGGCGGCGGTATCGGTACGAGAGGCCCCGGTGAATCGAAGCTCGAAAGCGACAGACGTCACATCAAGCGCCGTATTGCCGCACTTTCCGAGGAAATTGCCGAGATCGAGCGTACAAGAAGCGTAAAGCGCGCAACACGTCTTCGCTCGGGAATCAAGACCGCGGCGATCATCGGCTATACCAACGCGGGTAAATCGACCTTGCTTAACACTCTTACCGATGCCGGCATTCTTGCCGAGGACAAGCTTTTTGCAACGCTTGACCCGACAACACGCCGTCTTACTCTTCCAAGCGGTGCGGAAATGCTGCTGACCGATACGGTCGGCTTTATCGACCGTTTGCCCACCCACCTTGTAAAGGCGTTCAAATCGACTCTTGAAGAGCTTAAATATGCCGATTACATTATCAATATAACCGACGCAAGCGAGGAGCTGATCGAGCGCGAAAGAAAGCGCGACGTAACAAAGCAGCTTATACAAGAGCTTGGCGCAGGTGACAAGCCGATAATCGAGGTTTTCAACAAGTGCGATATTGCCTTGCGCGATACGCCATACCCGAAGGATTCGATAGAAATATCGGCAAGGGAGGCAATCGGCACTCAGGCGCTTTTGGAAAGGCTTGACGAGCTTGTTTCCTCGGGCAAAAAGAAGCTTCAGCTTCTTATCCCCTATTCCGACGGAAGCGTTGTGACCGACGTTTACCGCCTTGCGACCGTGCTTGAATGCGATTACGTCGACGAAGGAACCCTTATCCTCGCCGAATGCGATGCAAGAGCACAGGGTACCTTTGAAAAGTATATTAAATAACAAAGAAACGCAGTTTGTAATGAACTGCGTTTTTTTCTATTGACAAAGCGGCGACAAGATTGTACAATATTAACAAGATAAAGTGAAGAAATGAGGCGACTTTATGAAGATAAGATTACTTTCGATCGTGCTGCTTTTTGCACTTGTATTTTCTGCGTGCGCAGAGGAAATATCCAATATCGGCTCGGATATAGTTAGCGAAATAAGCGAAATTATCGAGGAATCGGATTCTTACGTACCCGAATATAAAACCCTTATAAGCGTTGGCAAGGAATACGTCACCTCGCTTGCGGCAAATGAAAATTATTCGGATTTTGGCGGCAAGCAGTTGACCGACGGTCACAAGGCGCCCGACACGAATACGCATTATATTGATTCGCGTATGGTCGGATTTAGCAGTAACGGTCAGTTCCTTATCGACCTCGGCGATGACGGAAAAAACATTTGCGAGCTTTCGGCACGCTCGCTTGAAATGTACACGGCAGGTGTTGAGCTTGCGCGCGTCGTAAGATTCGACGGCTCTAACGACAAAAAAACCTGGACCTCGCTCGGAAAGGCGCAATTCACCGCTACCGGCAACAAGAACGTCAATACCGCAACTCTTACGCTTGATGCGCCCGTTGACTACCGTTACATAATGGTTCGTGTTTCACGCAGCTCGACAGCCACTTTCTTCTTTATCGATGAGATCGAAATTTTCGCCGACGTTCCTCCCAAGCAGGGAAGCAATACTACCGAGCTTGCTTATCCGAACGTTGAACTTAAAAGAGATGCATGGCAATCGCTTTCTACCGGCGAAAAAGCCGATTTTTCAAACGTTTACAACGTAGCGGAAAAGAAAACCTATACTTATAACGACTGCGTGTTTGACAAGAACGCACCTCCTCAGGGTGAATATCTTCAGGACGATTTACGAACCTTCCTTACAAACGGAATTCCTGCCGGTATGACCTGCAAGGATACCGTTTGGGTCGGAATTTCGGGCAAGGACGGAAAAATACCCTCGGTAACGTTGGATCTCGGCAAATCCTTTGACAATATATGCGGCTTCCGCGTGAACGCATTGGGAGCGGCAGGCGAGATCGATTTCCCCGATTATATCGATTATTACGGCTCGCACAACGGCAGTAATTATTATTTTATCGGCAGAGTTTATGCACCGTTAAGCGGCACGAATTATGATTATCCGCTTTATACCGAGGAATTTTTGAAGCTTCGCTACGTCCGTATCGAAATCGGCGGTACAGGAACCGCCTGGATCGAGGAGATCGAGGCATTGGCGGGCTATGGCGACGATTATACGGGCGAGATATATAAAAAGCTTGATTTCCCGATAGTGACCGAGGAGCTTCTTTGGGATTCCTCGGAAAGCGATTACAACAAGCGCCAAAACCTTTTGGCCGGACTCAAGCATCAGATATCCACCTCGTATTATGCCGATGCAAACAAATATACCGATGTGCGCGTTCTTAAATCGGTCGATACAAAATGCCTTACCGACGGTAAGCGTGCACGCTCGCTCGATACGATCGACGGCGGTGATTGGTTCTTTGCACCTAACTGCAACGGTGAGATAAATATTTTTTACGATCTCGGCAAGCTTTCGTCGGTCGATACCCTGACCGTTAATTTTATGGAGCGCGTCGAATGGGGAATCAACCGCCCGAAATACTGTGACGTTTATCTTTCGGAAAACGGTGTCGATTGGTATAAGGTCGGCGATAGAGACGGAATTGGTAAAGCCTCGCATTACGGCGAATATATGGCCTATGAATTCAAGCTTGAAAAGAGCTATGCGGCAAGATTTATCCGCTTCCGCTTCGAAAGCAAGGGCTGGATGCTTCTTGA
The DNA here is from genome assembly GCA_017560145.1 of Clostridia bacterium. Lineage (GTDB taxonomy): Bacteria > Bacillota > Clostridia > Oscillospirales > CAG-382 > Coliplasma. Next base: position 13,698 of record JAFYON010000050.1, read on the forward strand.
CGAGCTTGAAGTATTCGGCAAAAAGGCGCTCGGCAGCAGCAAGCGTCTTGCCGAAAGCGGTATAAGAAGCGTTAAATTCTATACCAACGCCGATGCGGCAGAATATGCGACGACCGATAATTCGAATATCAAGGCAAACGACATAAACCTTATTTATTTAAGCGAGCGACTTGAAGCCGCACACGACGAAAACTTCCTTTTGCCGATGGTTGCTTACCTCGACGAGGAGGGAAACATCGTCGATACCTTTATCGACGGATATCTCTATTTGCCTCAAAGCCCGCTTCCTTCGGGAATGGCGCCTCATTTGGAAACTATCAAATCCGACTGGGAATGGCTTATCGAAAAGACCTATCACGGCGTTTCGGGCTTCGACCGATTGGACGAGGTCGTTGAAATTGTAAAGAACGAGTTAGGCTTGACCGATTATAAGGTTCAGGTCTATCCTACTATCCTTACCGTGCTTGAAACACAAACCGATTTCGGTGACGTTGACGGCGACGGAGTAAGCGAAAACTGCTATTACGCCGAGGACAGAGAAAAGGTGGTCCGTTGGTACGTCGGCAAATGCCTTGAGGAATTCGAAAAGGGCAATTACAAAAACCTCGAGCTTGGCGGCTTTTACTGGATGCACGAGGCGGTCGACGACACCGATCAGTGCGAGTCGATACTCGCGCAGACCGCTTCTATCGTTCACGAAATGGGCTCCTATTTCCTTTGGATACCCTATTATAACGCGCCCCGTTATTATATCGGCAACGATCTTGGCTTTGACCTTGTTAACGTTCAGGCGAATATGGTCTTTAATTTAAGAACCGCAAAATGGCAGA
>JAFYON010000051.1 GCA_017560145.1 Clostridia bacterium
CAGACAAAGTCTGCAAACTGAAACAGACTGAGAGAAATGAGGCTGTTTTTGGAGAAAAACGAGCGTTGGCGTAGAAAACTACGACAGTCGAAGTTTTTCTTCAAAACCCTTGAAAATACAATAAAAATTAAAAATTCCTTATAAAAACAAAGAGCACTTTCGAAATGTTCGGAAATGCTCTTTTTGCTTTGATTATTTCTTTTCAAGGGTGTAAACAGACCATTTGTCTTCGGTCTGAGAGCACCCGAACCGTCGGGTGCTCTTTTCGTTTAGAAAGGGAATTTATGAAAATGAAGATGATTAATTTTCGGTAGTGACCTCGAACTTATAGCCGACGCCCCAAATTGTCTTAAGACTCCAGGAATCGGACGCGCCCTCGAGCTTTTCGCGAAGACGCTTGATGTGAACGTCAACGGTGCGGCTGTCGCCGAGGTAGTCAAAGCCCCAAACCTTGTCAAGAAGCTGATCGCGGGTGAAAACGCGGTTGTAGTTGGAGGCAAGGAAGTAAAGAAGCTCCAATTCTCGGGGAGGAAGGTCGAAAGCCTTGCCGCGGATCTTAAGCTCGTACTTGCGGAGCGAAATTTCGAGATTGTCGAACTTGATAAGCTCGCCGTCTGCGGTGTCGTGCTTTGCATAGCGGCGAAGCACCGCCTTGATACGTGCGAAGACCTCCTTCATATCCAAGGGCTTTACGATATAATCGTCGGCGCCGAGCTCAAGACCGAGAACCTTGTCGATCGTTTCGCCCTTTGCGGAGATCATAATGATGGGCTTGGAGGATTGCTCGCGGATTTCGCGGCAGATCTGCCAGCCGTCCTTTTTGGGAAGCATAATATCGAGCAGAACAAGGTCGGGCTCGTACATACGGAAAGCGGTCATAGCCTCTACGCCGTCGTTGGCGGTGTGGACCTCATAGCCCTCCTTTTCAAGATACATGCGAAGCAGGTCGCAGATGTTTATATCGTCGTCAATGACCAATATTTTGGTTGCCATGGCAAATTCTCCTTATAATTAACAATTGTAATTTGAACAAAAATGTTGTTCACAACTGAAATATAACACAAAAACGCTTTAATGTCAAGGGGTTTTGGGCGCGGCTATGTAAATTTATGTTAACTTTTTGTGACCGAAAAATATTACAAAAAATTACATATTGCATATTAGAAACAAATGATGTATACTATTGTGTACAAATAATGCCGAAAAAGGCGTTATTCAGAGGAGAATTTTTTATATATGAAGCTTGGAATAGTCGGTCTGCCTAACGTCGGAAAAAGCACGCTTTTCAACGCGTTGACAAAGGCAGGCGCCGAAAGTGCGAACTATGCGTTCTGCACCATCGATCCCAACGTCGGTGTCGTTCCCGTTCCCGATGAACGTATCGACCGTCTTGCGGATCTTTACAATCCCAAAAAGACGACCTATGCTACCGTTGAATTCGTCGATATCGCCGGCCTTGTAAAGGGTGCGGCAAACGGCGAAGGACTTGGCAATAAATTCCTTTCGCACATCCGTGAGGTCGACGCTATCGTTCACGTTGTGCGCTGCTTCGGCGGAAGCAAGATCATTCACGTTGAGGATTCGGTCGATCCCGCGCGTGACGTTGAAACCATCAATACCGAACTTATCCTTTCGGATATCGAAATGCTCGAAAGACAGATAGATAAGCTGATAAAGCAGGGCAAGGGCGACAAGAGCGCGCTTGTCGATGCGGAGGTGCTTAAGAAGGTTTGTGCAGAGCTCACCAAGGGCGTTTGTGCCAGAAACGTCAAGCTTAGCGAAAGCGAAGCAGAGCTTTTAAAGACCGTACCGCTCCTTTCGGGCAAGCCGGTCATCTACTGTGCGAACGTCTCCGAGGACGATCTTGCACGTCCCGACGAGGAAAACGAATATTTCAATGCACTCAAAAAGGCTATCGAGGGCGAGGATGCCGAAATCATTTCGGTATGCGCGGAAACCGAAGCGGCTCTCGGCGACCTTGACGAGGAGGAGCAGCAGGCATATCTCGAGGACCTCGGCGTAAGCGAAACCGGTCTTTCCAAGCTTATCAAGGCTTCTTATGCATTGCTCGGTCTTATTTCGTTCCTTACCGCAGGCGAGCCCGAGGTTCGCGCTTGGACCATCAAAAAGGGAACGAAGGCACCCGGTGCGGCGGGTAAGATACATACCGACTTTGAACGCGGCTTTATCCGTGCGGAGGTCGTACCGTACGAAGCTCTTATCGAAAAAGGCTCGCTTTCGGCTTGTAAGGATGCAGGCCTTGTAAGAAGCGAGGGCAAGGAATACGTTATGAACGACGGCGACGTCGTGCTGTTCCGCTTTAACGTTTGATTAAATAGAAATATTTAATAGATCAAAGAACAAGATCCAAAACCAGAAAGGAAAACACCATGAAAAAACTTTTTGCATGTATCGTTGCGATCCTCGTGCTTGTTCCCCTTTTGGCAGCATGTGAGCCCGATACTACTACAACGGACGATTCCAGCTTGGCAGGCAATACTTCCAATTCTGCCGTATCCGGCACCGTTTCCGAAGATACTTCGCTTCCCGAAGTTGAAGTTAAGGATATGCAGGGCAGAGAATTCAACGTTCTTTGCTGGGATTGGGGCGCAGGCTCTGCATCTATCCTCGGTTACACCGGTGAAATCATGTATGACGAAGAAAACCCCTCCGCAGTAGACGAAGCTAAGAAGAAGGTTGTAGACTATATCGAAGAAACCTACAACTGTACCATTAACGGTGAAAAGACCAACACCATCTCTATCCCCACCACCATCAAGAATCAGGTAACCTCCGGTCTTCACTACTACGATATCATCTTCGATTCGATGAGCACCTCCGCTGCAATGGTTCCCGACAACATTCTCGTTGACCTTAACACCGTTGCAAATCTCGACCTTTCCGATCCCTGGTGGGACCAGAACGCGGTTAAGGACCTTTCCATTGCAGGCAAGGTTTACTTTGCATGCGGCGATATCAATACCTATGACGACCAGGGTACCTGGTGCATGCTCTTCAACAAGACCTTGAAGGCAAAGCTCGGTATCGAGGAAGACTTCTATCAGCTCGTTCGCGATAACGAATGGACCTTCGACAAGTTCAAGGAAATCTGCAAGAGCGGCATCACCTCCGACACCAGCGGCGACGGCATCATCGATGAAAACGACACTTGGGCGTTCGGTACAGAATGCTACAACATCTACGTTCACGTTCTCGCTTCCGGTCAGAAGATCTCCAAAAAGGACGAAAACGATATTCCTTACCTTACCGTTGCTGAAGAACCCGAAGCAACCTACACCATCCTCGCTGACATTCTCGAATTCTATAACGATGAAAACACCGTTATGGTAGCTAACACTCCCAAGTACGAAAGCAAGGGCTACCCCAACGTTTGGGAAGCAACCGTTCACAAGGCGTTCATCGAAGGCAGAGAATTGTTCTATATGTGCGGCCTTATCAACTCCGCATCCTTCCGCGTAATGGAAGATGAATTCGGTATTCTTCCTATTCCTATGTACTACGAAACTCAGGACAGATACTATCACACCGTATCCGTTGGTAACTCCTCCGTTATGTCCATCCCCGTAGGTATCGAGGATATCGATGACGTTGGTCTTATCGTTTCCGCTATCGCAAAGGAATCCAAGCTCAACGTAACCCCCGCATACTATGACGTTCAGCTCAAGTACCGTGACTCCCGCGATGAAGAATCCGCAGAAATGCTCGACCTCATCTTCTCGACCCGTACCTTTGACATTGCTAACGCATACAACTGGGGCGACATCCGTTCCAAGTACACCAGCATCAACCAGTCTAACATTGCATCCCGCTTTGAAACCGGTCTTTCCGCTGCTAAGCTCGCAATGGACAACTTTGTTGAAGACCTTCTCGAAGGCAAATAAGAGTAAAGCTGCTTGATGTTACATCAGCAGAAGCAGGTGTTTCTTATGAAAAAAACAATTGCAAGTATATTGTTGCTCGCGATGCTTGCTTTAATGCTCGTGGCGTGTGACTCTGATAACAACGGTGCATCGGACTTATCCGATGCATCGGGAAGCACCTCCGATAACGTATCGGGGGGCGACAGCACCGCAATCAAGACCCCTGTTATCGATCTTGGCGGCAGAGAAATTAAAATTCTTTGCCACGATTTCGCATCAGGTCTTCAGTATCTCTTCGGTTATTCCGGCGAGATTATGTTCGATGAAGAAAACCCCTCTGCGGTCGACGAAGCCAAGAAAAAGGTCGTAGACTATATCGAAAGCACTTATAACTGCACCATTTACGGTGAATTGGCTGTTACCGCAAACGGCGGACAATCGGTTACCGATGCCGTTAAAAATCAGGTAACCTCCGGTCTTCACGAATACGATATCGTTTTCGAAACCCTCGGTATTGCACCGGCTTTGGCTACCAACAAGTACGTTCTTGATCTTAAGACCGTTCCCGGCATTAACCTTAATGATCCCTGGTGGGACCAGAATGCGGTTAACGATCTTTCGATAGGCGGCAAGGTTTATTTCGTCAACGGCGATATCAACACCTATGACGATCAGGGCACTTGGGTAATTATGTTCAACAAGACCCTGAAGGCAAAGCTCGGTATCGAAGAGGACTTTTATCAGCTCGTCCGCGATAACAAGTGGACCTATGATAAGTTCGCCGAGATCTGCAAGGGTAACATCACCTCGGATTCGAACGGCGACAACACTCTTGACGATCTTGATACCTGGGCGTTCGGTACAGAATGCTACAATATTTATATCCAGCTCGCAGGTGCAGGCCTGAAGATAACCGAAAAGGATGATAACGACATTCCTTATCTTACCGTTGCCGAAGCACCCGAAGAAACCTATAACATTCTTATGAACGTTCTTGACCTTTACAACCGCAACGATACCGTTATGGTTGCTGAAAATTACAAGTACAAGAACTACCCCAACGTATATGAGGGCACCGTTCACAAGGCATTCCTTGAGGGCAGAGAGCTTTTCTATATGTGTGGTCTTATGAACGGCCCGAGCTTCCGTATGATGGAAGACGAGTTTGGTATTCTTCCCATTCCCAAGTACTATGAGAGCCAGGACAGATACTATCACACTATCTCTTCCTATAACTCCACCGTGCTTATGATTCCCGCGTCTGCTCCCGATCTTGAGGATCTCGGTACCGTGATCTCCGCGATTGCAGAGCAGTCCAAGAAATACGTTACCCCCGCATATTACGATATCCAGCTTAAATACCGCGATTCGCGCGATGAAGAATCGGGCGAGATGCTTGACCTTATCTTTGCGTCCCGCACCTTCGACCTTGGTTGCTATTACAACTGGGGCAGCATTCGCAATCAGTATATGAGCTTGACCAGCAACGACATTGCATCCCGCTTCGAGGCTACGATCACCGTTGCGCAGATGGAAATGGAAAGCTTCCTTTCGGATATTCAGGCGGCTAAGTAAAAAAATAACAAACGGTTCAGAGTTGTAATGCTTTTGCGTTACAACTCTGTGCATTGAAGCCCAAAGCGGAGCGCTTTGGCTTTTAAGAAAGGCTTTTCCTATGAAAAAGACAATTGCAATTTTATTGCTCGCGGCGATGCTTGCCTTCTGCTTTGCATCCTGCGAGGCTCCCGAAGCTACCGACGAATCCTCGGCTTCGTCCCAATCCAGCTCGGCAGTTTCCAATGCCGGCAATTCCGATGCTTCGGACGATTATATGAACATTCCTATCGAGGTAAAGGATCTCGGCGGCAGAGAGATCAACGTTCTTTGCTATAACTTCGGCGAAGGCTCTGCTTCTATTCTCGGCTACACAGGCGAAATTATGTACGACGAGGAAAATCCCTCTGCAGTTGACGAGGCTAAGAAGATCGTTGTTGACAAGATCGAAAGCTTGTATAACGTAAAGATCAACGGCGAATACAACCCTATCGGTCAGTACAACAGCTCGATCATTAAAAATCAGGTAACCTCCGGTCTTCACTATTACGACATCGTATTCGACGCTCTTTGTTCCGCGGCTGCGATGGCGACCGAAGGACTTCAGGTCGACCTTACCACCATCTCCACGCTTGATCTTTCTCAGCCCTGGTGGGACCAGAACGCTGTTAAGGACCTTTCCATCGGCAACAAGCTCTTCTTTGTTTGCGGCGATATCAACACCTTTGACGATCAGGGTACCTTCTGCGTGCTTTTCAACAAGACCCTTAAATCGAAGCTCGGCGTTGAAGAGGACTTTTATCAGCTCGTCCGCGATAATAAGTGGACCATGGATAAGTTCGAGGAGATCTGTAAGGACAACATTACTTACGACTCTACCGGCGACGGCATCCTTGATGAGCATGATACCTGGGCGCTCGGTACCGAAAGATACAACATCTTTATCCAGCTCGTAGGCGCAGGTCAGCACATTGCCGGCAAGGATGCAAACGACCTTCCTTACCTTGTTGTTGACAGAGAGCCCGAAGCAACCTATACCATTCTCGGCGATATTCTTGAATTCTATAATCAGGACAACGTCGTTATGGTAGCAAACACTCCCAAGTATGAAAATAAGGGCTATTCCAACGTTTGGGAGGCAACCGTTCACAAGGCATTCGTAGAGGGCAGAGAGCTCTTCTATATGTGCGGTCTTTTCAACGCCGCTTCCTTCCGCGTGATGGAGGATGAATTCGGTATTCTTCCCATTCCCAAGTACAGCGAAATTCAGGACAGATATTATCACACCGTACAGTCGGGACACAACACTATGATGCACATTCCCACCACTACTCCCGACCTTGAGGATCTCGGCTTGGTTATCAGCGCGCTTGCAAAGGAATCCAAGAAGTACGTTACCCCTGCTTACTATGACGTTCAGCTTAAGTACCGCGACTCGCGCGATGACGAATCGGGCGAAATGCTCGACCTTATCTTTGCGACACGTTCCTTTGATATCGCAGACGCATATAACTGGGGCGGCATCCGCGATCAGTATCTTAAGATCGATCAGAGCAACATCGCATCCCGTTTCGACAGCACCCTTTCGGCTTCCAAGATGGTATTGGAAAAATTTATCGAGGATATGACGGGAAGTAAATAAAAAATTTAAAAATAGTACTTTAATTTTTCTCGGAAACGTGGTATAATATATCGCGTTTCCGAGTTTTTTTATTCGGAAAATAGAAAAAGACGCTTATATTCAAAAAATAATTCTCGAAAGGATTATATTTTATGAAAAGACTTTCACAACTGTTAACCCTTTTGCTTGCGGTTGCGATGCTCGCTTCCGTGTTGGTGATCCCCACCTCCGCAAAGCAGCTTACCGTAAAGGCAAACGGATTTGACAGCGTTCGCGGTAGAGGCGAGCTTATAATTTACACCCCTGCCCAAGGCACCTATACCGGAACCAACCAATGGGGTTGGGAGGCTATTATCGAGGAAAACGTGGTTGTAAAGCTTAACCATTACAACAGTGCAATTCCCGAAAACGGCTTTGTGCTTTCCGGTCACGACGATGAAGACGGCGGCAAAAAGATGGGCACCTGGATCAAAACCAACATTTCCGTCGGCGACTACGTTTATTACACTGCCGACGGACTTATAACCGTTTCGGACGTGCCGATCGAGGAAAGCGTTTTTTACGACGTTACTCACACGGTAAACAACTTTAACGGTACCCGTTATGAAAACAACATTATTATCTATAACAAGCTTGGCGCAAGGACCGGCACCAACGAATGGGGCTACGAGGTAACCGTTACCGCAGGCGTGGTTACTTCCATGGGCGGCAACAACAGTCTTGTTCCCAAGGAAAAGGGAAGCTTTGTCGTTTCGGGCCACGGCGAGTCAGTGACCTGGCTCCAGAATAACGTAAAGCTCGGTATGTCGGTATCCTATGACGAGGCAAAGAAGACCGTAACCTTCTCTTACGACGAAAACGCGGTCACCAAGGGTATGCAAATGCTCGTGCCCGACCTTAACGACCAGCTTGCCGCGGCAAGAGCGAGATACGATTATCTCGATTACAGTGCGGTAGAAAAGGCGATCAAGGATCTTGACAGCTATATTTCCGCGGCGGTCAAGGCTTATAAGAGCGACAAGGACGAGCTTAAGCTTGCCGCTGCCCGTAAAGAGGCAGAGGCTATGGCGATCGAAGCAGAGCTTCTTATTTCCGAAAGCCGCACGGTACAGTACCGCGGTGTTTGGAGAAGACCTACCGAAACCTCGGTTGCACAGGTAAAGCAGACCGTTAAACAGCTTTACGATAACGGCATTAATATGATATGCATCGAAACGCTTTACAGCTGTACGATGATCATGCCGATGCCCAAGGACAGCCTTTTCGAAACCAATCCTCAGTTCAGACATTTCGACCTTCTTCAGGCATATATCGACGCCTGCCACGAGTTGGATATGGAATTGCATCTCTGGATGCCCATTTACTACGTCGGCGATGCAGGCTCGAGCAACATAAGATATTCGCTTGCAACCAAAAAGCCCGAATGGCTTTCGCTTTCCAACACCGGCAAGCCCTCGCACGAGGCGGGCGATGCAAGTGTCGGACTTATGATGCTCGACCCCTCCAACGAGGAAGCAAGCAACTATTTGCTCAATACCTATAAGTACATACTCGAAACCTATGACGTAGACGGCTTCCAGCTCGACTATATCCGTTATTACGAAAACGGCTCCGATTACGATATGGGCTACACCAAGGAGGCGCTCGATGCGTTCGAGGCTAAATACGGCGTTCGTCCCAAGTACGATAAGAACGCAAGCTATTGGAACGATTGGGTACAGTTCCGTTGCAACTATATCAACACCTTCGTTTCGCGCGTGAGAAAGCTTATCGACGAAACCCGTCCCGGTGTTCTTTTGGGTGCCGACGTCGTTCCCAACCCCAAGGACAGCGTTTCCCATAATTACCAGAACTATTACAACTGGCTTGAAAACGGCTGGATCGATATCCTCTTCCCGATGGCATACGGCTATGGCTATGAGGAGGACATTATTGCTCAGAACGAGCGTTGCGGCGAGAAAGCGTTCCTTTCGGTCGGCTTGGGCATCTTCGTGACCGAATTCGGCCCTGCGGATATGCAGGCTCAGGCATCCTTTGATAACTCGGTCAACACCGACGGCGCAACCTTCTTCGAGGCAAGCACCTATCTTAAAAAGCTTACCGGCGAGCACCTTTTGAAGGGCGTTTACCGCAACAAGGCTATCACCCCCACCTCCGACATTAAAAAGGCGGCAAAGGCGCAGATCGAATATGCTATCGGCAGAATCGAAAGCGTGATCGTTGCACAGGGCGGCGTTTCCTCCGAGGCGGCGGCAAAGGTGATCTCGGCGCTCAACGAGCTTTCGGAAAGCTTTACCGACAAGGAATTCAGCATCGAAAAATACAACGCCGCAAAGACCGAGATCGAAGGCTCCAAGGGCAAGGACGCGGCGATAAGCAGAATGCTTTCCGACCTTAAAATGGCGGTCAAGGGCTATACCGTGCTTAACAAGGAGCTTGATTTGAGCGAGCTTCCCGAGCTTCCCGAAGAACCCGATTACAGTATTGACGAAAGCACCCCCGACGAAAGCACCCCCGACGAAAGCACCCCCGACGAAAGCGTTAACGAAGCAAGCGGCGAGGACAGCACCGAGGAAGACGCAAGCGTAACCGAAAATTCCGATGCAAGCACCGACACCACCGAAACCGAAGGTAGCGATTACACCGTTATCATCATCGTTTCGGTTATCGTGGCTATCGTGATCGTCGGCGCGGTAATATTCCTCCTCAAGAAGAAGGGTAACAAATAATATGTTAAAGAGAACACTTTGCCTGTTGCTTTGTATTGCAACGACCTTGTGTTTCCCGATAATTAATGTATCTGCAGACACATCCTATACAAAGGATGTGTCTTCGGTTAATGGGACAAGGTACACCGATTATCTGGTGGTTTATACCTCTGCATACGGAAGCAACACCAAAACGAACATTTACGGCTGCGAGGTCACCGTTATCGACGGAGTCGTTACCTCTGTCGGTGGCAACAGCAGCGATATCCCCGTGGGAAGCAACAGCTTTGTCGTTTCGGGACACGGCACGATGAAGGATTGGCTTTCCGAATATATTATCCCCGGAATGAAGGTCAGCTTTGACAGAGCGGCAAAAAAGATCACCTTCACAAAGGATGCGTCGACGATGCTTTATGCCGTTAACGTTGCGGCGGAAAAGGCAAGAAGTGCAAAGCAATATGCCGTTGACGCGTGTGTTTTTTACGATTCCTCTGCCGATGCGAGAATGGCTGCCGCCGAGAAACGGCTTGAAACCGCGGAGCAGTTAAGCGAATCCGAAAAGAACGCGCTTATCGACGAGCTCGAAAATATCGCGTATCTTTACAGAGAGCGCGAGGTTGCGGAATACCGCGGCGTTTGGCTTCGCCCCGAGCAAAAGAATATGTCGCAGGTAAGAAGCTACGTTAAGCAATGCTACGATGCGGGCATCAATATGATCTCCATCGAAACGATGTATAGCGGAACCGTGATATACAAGACGCCCAACGGCAGTCTTTTCGAGCAGAACCCCATCTTTAACGGCTTTGACGTTTTGGCGGCGTTTACCGAGGTCTGTCACGAATACGGAATCGAGCTTCATTGCTGGATGCCCGTATTTTATTCCTGCAACAGCTCGGGCACGAATTACAAGCGCTCGCCTGCATACAAAAAACCGGAATGGCGTCTTTTAACGAACTTCGGCTCGCCTATTTACAGCTACGAAAGCTCGGGTATGGTCTTCCTTAACCCTGCAAACGACGAGGTTCAGGATTTCCTTGCCGAAAGCTATACCTATATCCTTGAAAATTACGATATCGACGGCTTCCAGCTCGACTATATCCGCTATCGCGACAGATACGACGTCGACGATTTCGGCTATGATTCCGTCACCGTCGCAAAGTTCAAAAAGGCTTATCCCCAATATGCAAGCAGCACCATCACCTTTAATACAAGCGCCGCTTATTGGCGCGATTGGGTAGATTTCCGTGCGGCACAGGTAACGAAATTCGTCGAGCGTATGCGCGATATTATCGACACCGTTGCGCCCGACGTCGTGCTTTCCGCCGACGTTGGCGTTGCGATCGACGATTCCTATTCGATGATATATCAGGACAGTCTTACCTGGCTTGAAAACGGCTGGCTCGATATGATCCATCCGATGGCGTACGGCTCGGGCTATTCGCACTATGCAAAACGCTTTATCGAGGCGGCCGGAGAGGGATGCGCGGTCGTTCCGGGACTCGGAATATTTATGGACGAATTCTACGGCGACGATATGGCGCTTCAGGCGGACGAAATGGCTTCGGTCGGCTGCAGCGGCGTTGTGTATTTCCAAACCGCGCAGTATTTCGGCAAGGGTGCAAACAAGGTGCTTTCCTCAACGCTTTATACCGTTCCCGCGCTTGCTCCCGCGCTTGATAACGCAAAAACTCTTAAAGCGATCCTTTCACGCATTGGCGACAGAATCGACCTTGCAAGCGAAAGAGGCTTTATCACCGCCGACAAGGCAAGCAGGTTAACCGCTCTTGCAAGCAGTGCGGCAAGCAAGGGAAGCAACAACGCTTACCTTGCCATCGACCTTCTTTCGGAGCTCGTTGACGAGGTAAACACGCTTGGAAACGGGCCTCTTAAGGAGCGCCTTACGCTCGACCTTAAAAACGCAAGGCTTGCGGCAATGCGCGATGAAAATCCGACTTATCTTCTCGGCGACGTAAACGGCAACGGCGAGATCGAAAAATACGATTACATCCTTGTCAAGCGCGCGGTTATGAAAACCGTTGAGCTTAGCAATATGCAGACGCTTGCCGCAGACGTAAACGGTAAGGACGGCGTCGAAAAATACGATTACATCCTTATCAAGCGCCACGTAATGAAGACCATAACGATTGGATAAAGACCTAAAAAGAAGCAGATTCGTACTGCTTCTTTTTTTCATATTTCGGACGGGTCGCGCATAAAATCAAACAAAAGCGAGGTGCTTGAAATAAAAAACAACGCAGGCATATTAATAAAGGGCGCGGCGGCGATGACCGTCTTTTCGCTTATCGCAAAGCTTTTGGGCGTTTTTATGCGCCTCTTTCTTTCGGCGCGCATCGGAAGCGAGGGTATGGGGCTTTATCAGCTTATAATGAGCGTTTACGTTATGTTTTCGACCTTTGCAACGGGCGGCTTTACGCTTTCGGTATCGCGCCTTGTTGCCGAAAAGGACCAAAGAAGCGCTCCCGATGCAAGGCTGCTTATGAAAAACAGTCTGCTCGCATCGACGGTAATAAGCGTGCTCGCAACCGCTTTGATGATATTCGGCGCCGATTTTATCGCGTCTGCGCTTCTCGGCGATCCGCGTTGTGCCTCTCCGCTTCGCATTCTTGCGCTCAGTATGCCGTTTATGGCGTTTTCGGGCTGCTTCAAGGGTTGGTTTATCGCAAAGCGGCGCGTTGGGATAAGAAGCTCGTCGACGCTTTTCGAGCAGGTGATAAAGATCGCCGTCATCGCGCTTTTTCTTAACGTTTTTATGGCGGGTACAAGAGATATCGGCGACCTTTGCCGCGGCATCGTTATCGGCGTAACGCTTTCCGAGATCGCGTCTTGCTTATATCTTTTGCTGTTCTATCTGTTTCCGCGGCGGAAAGAATATTCGCCCTCTCTCCCGACCGAGAGCGCGCGCGACAGTATGCGCTCGCTTATGTCGGTCACCGTGCCGATATCGCTTTCGGTATATCTGACAAGCATTCTGCACACCGCCGAAACTCTGCTTATCCCTTACGTTTTCGAAAGCTATTCGGGCGACCGCGCGCAAGCGCTTTCGCAGTTCGGTATGATACGCGGTATGGTCATCCCGATACTCTTTTTTCCGTTTGCGTTTCTGTCGAGCTTGGTCGCGGTCTTCACGCCCGAGATAAGCCGACTTAATATGCTCTCCGACCGCAGACCGATAAACGCAAGAATATCCTCGCTTACTTCTTTCGTTTCGATATTTTCGGTTGCCGTCGGCGGACTGTTTTTCTTTCTTCCTTACGAGCTTGGCGAGGCGTTTTACCCCAACGAGAACACGGCAAACGCCATAAGAGTGCTTTCGGTCGTAACGCCGTTTATGTACGTCGAAACGGTTTGCGACGGGCTTTTGAAGGCGATCGGCGAGCAGGTGCAAACGCTTAAATACCAGCTTTTGAATTCGGCGTTGCGTGTTATACTTATACTTTTAATTGTTTCACGTATGGGCGAAAGGGGATATCTGCTTTTGCTCGTCGCATCGAATACGCTTGCCTATTTCCTTTGCAGAAGAAGGCTTTACAAGGCAACGGGCGTTGCGCCGCGAATAATATCCGACGTGCTTTTCCCGTTGATATCTGCCGTTGCAAGCGGAGCTGCGGCAAGAATTGTATTAAACGCTTTATCGCTTGAATCAAAAACCGCCGCCGCCTCGGCAGGCTGCTCGGTATATATCGGCACGTTTGCGCTATGCCTGATGCTGTTTGCCTTCGAGCGGTTAAAAAGCACCTATCATAGACTGCGCGGATGAGTGCTTTTGCAATCGATACGCTCCTTCGCTATCTTCCGTTAAGAGTGAACAGAGCGTTAAACGCACTGCCGAACGAAATACTTAACTCGGCTTGCGAGATAAGGCTTCGCAAAAACGCGCCGCTTTCGGTCACGGTGGGCAGAAAAAATATTTTTATCGACCAATACGGCAGAGTATGTTCAATAAAAAGCGCAATGCGTATTGGTGCGAACGAGCTTTCGGAATGCATCGAAAGGCTTACCGACGGCTCGGTCTATACCTATGACGAATATTTGAAAAACGGTTTTATACCGCTTGCAAACGGCGGCAGAGCAGGTGTTTGCGGTGCAAGAGCAAATTCGGGCGGTTGGGCGGAGATATACAGCATAAATCTTCGTATACCGCGCTTCATTCCCAATGCGGCGGAGGAATTGATAAGGGTGTTTGCATTGCAGGGGATAAAGAGCACCTTGGTCTGCTCGCCCCCCGCAACGGGCAAGACGACCTTTTTAAAAAGCGCCGCTTATCTGCTTTCAAACGGTATCGGCATTGCACCGGCGCGCGTTGGGATAGCGGACGAGCGCGGCGAGCTGCTTTCGGGCATAAGCGATAACGGCTTGATCGACCCTTGCCTGTTTTTACCAAAGGCGCAGGGGATCGAGCTTCTTACCCGTGTTATGTCGCCCGAGATAATCGTGTGCGACGAAATAAGCGTGTCCGATGCCGAAAGCGTTATCGAGGCGCATAATTGCGGCGTATCGCTTATCGCGTCCGCCCATTGCGAAAACGCGCGCGATCTTTTAAGACGCGGCAGAATGAAAGCCCTTGCAGACCCCGAGCTGTTTCCGTTGTGTGCAATATTGGGGCTTGACGGAGGATATAGCTGCGTGATTCGGAAAACAGAGGAGCTTTTATGAACTGGCTTGGCGCGGTCTTGACTATTGCTTCGGCGTATGTTTGCGGAGCTATGCTTGCAAACGGAGAAAGCGAAAGGCTTTGGGCGATCGATTCCTTGATAAGACTTTTTGATCATATGCACCGCCGCATTTCGGCAGAAAGGCTTCCGCTTTACCGTATTTTCGGGGAATTCGGGGACGAATATTTAGAGCGCATTTCCTTTTTAAGCCGATTAAGAGAACGGCGTTGCGGCCTGGAGCGCGTTTGGGCAGACGCGGTAAAGACTCTGCCGACCGACCGCGAGGTTGCCGATGAATTGGTGCGATTTGGCGAAAGTCTTGGCGCCTTGCCGCTTGACGAGCAGATAAAGCGCATTAACGCGACGAGCGCTTTTCTAAAGGAAAAACGGGCGGTTATAAGCGGCTCGCTTGCACAAAAGCGCAAAAGCATAAAAAGCGTGTGTCTGCTTATGGGTGTCGCGGCGGCGATAATCCTTTTATAGAAAGGGCGAAAAAATTGGGAATATCCTTGATACTTAAAATTGCGGGAATAGGGATCGTGGCAAGCGTTGCTTGTCAGATATTGCAAAAAAGCGGCCGCGACGAGCAAGCGACCTTCGTTACCGTTGCGGGCGTTATTGTGGTAATGCTTTTGCTTGCAAGCGAAATAAGCGGACTTTTTTCAACGCTTTCTCGCGTTTTCGGACTGTGAATATCATAAGCGTTTGCGCCTTCGCCATCGTTTCGGCGTGCATTATCGGGCTTGTTCGCGTTTTACGTCCCGAGCTTGCCGTCCTTGCGGCGGCGGTCGCAGGGGTGGTGCTTCTGGTATACGTCGTGTCGGCAATAGCGCCCTTCGTTTCCTTCATAAAGGGGGTCACCGCCGAATGCGGAGTGCAAGGCTATTTCGTGCTTATGCTAAAGGCACTTGCGATCTCATTTTGCTGCAAGACAAGCTCGGAAATCTGCCGCGATTGCGGCGAAGGCTCGCTTGCGTCAAAAATCGAGCTTGCAGGCAAGGCGTCGATAGTTTTAATAAGTCTGCCTGTCGTTCAACAACTGTTAGATATCGCAAAGGATATGATGGGATGAAAAAAACCGCCGTTGCGCTTTTGACAATAATCTTTTCGCTTGCGCTTTTTTCGGTGGACGCGTTTGCCTATTCAAACGAAGCCGAGCAATCTATTGCCGATTCTGTGGGCGCCGACGAATTGGAAAACGAGTTCCTTAGCGAATCCGAGCTTAACGGCGACAAAACGATAAATATTTTTGAAAAGGCGCTTGCGATAACACTGTCCTCGTTCAGCGAAAACGGTCCGACGGTTATAAGATCCTTCGGCGCAATACTTGCGGTCGTTATCCTTTCGGCGGTTATGCATTCGCTTAAATTCGACGGAAGCGAAACGCTCGAAACGGCAACCGCTTATATTTCGATACTCGTGCTTACGGGCGTGACCTACAACGTGCTGTATAACCTTTTTATTTTCGTTATCGCCTCGGTCGAATCGCTTACCCTTGCCATGACCACGCTTATGCCGATAATGTCGTCTCTGCACGCCGTTGGTGGAACCGCCGTTACGGGCGCGGCGACGGGCGCGGGGCTTACGATGCTTTTATCGGTCGTTTCAATAATCTGCGGCAAGGTATTGCTTCCGCTTGTAAGGATCGCGTTTGCGCTTTGTATCGTCGGTGCAATACCGGGAAGCATTAATCTAAGCGCTGTTACCAACCTTGTAAAAAGCACGGCAACCACGCTTATGGCGTTTATATTCGGTCTTCTCGGCTTCACGCTCTATCTGCAAAGCACGATTGCGGCGGCAAGCGATACCTACGTTACGCGGACGGTACGCTTCGCCTCGGGCGTTTTCGTGCCCGTTATCGGCTCGATGCTCGGCGATGCCTCTCGCACGGTAATATCCTCGGCGGCGGTGGTAAAGGGGACTGTCGGCGCCTCGGGCGTGGTGATAATACTTTCGGCGGTGCTCCCGCCGATTATAATGGTAGCACTTCACAAATTACTGCTTTTGTCCTGCGCCATAATCGCAAAAACGTTATCAAACGAGCGCGAAAGCGCGTTTCTTTACGATATGTGCGGCATAATCAACGTCCTTCTTGCGCTCGTTTCCGGAGTCGGCGTCGTGTGTATAATCGCAATTGCCGTGTTTGTGAAATCGGGGGTGAGTGCATGAACGGATATTTTTACACGCTTCTCGTCGCATCGGTGTGCGGAGCGGTCTGCGTGCTGCTTGCGTGGGGCGGTTTTGAAAAATACATAAAATATATCGCGTCGTTGATCTGCGTCGTTTTGATCATCGCACCCCTGCGCGAGATTGATATATCGGCGTTTGACGTCGGCGAGCTTGAAACTTCAAGCCCCGAGAGCGATTCTGCCGAAGCCGAGCTTTATACGGTGACAGAGCAGATGACAAAGCAGCGTGCGGAAAAATATATCTGCGATATCGTTTTTTCGGAATTCGGAATAAATGCGGTGTCCGCCGACATAAAGATAGAGTGGGGAAAAACCGAAGCGGTGATAAATGGTATCGAGCTGGTCTTGATAAGCGACGATATGAATAAAGCGGAGGATATAAGGCGATATCTTTTTTCGGCATTGGGAGGCGAGGTGAGTATAGTTGAAGAGCAATGAATTACTCGACAAAATAAAAAAGCTCTTTGACAAAAAGGGCTTCGGATTTGTTTTTCTCGCCCTTATCGCAGGCGTCGCGCTTATGCTCGTCCCGTCCGAAGGCGGAGCCGAAGCGGTGACTGGCACGGAAAATTCGCAAGGCTCGGCGGAATATTGCGCTATGCTCGAGCAAAAGGCGAAAAGGCTTATCTGCGAGCTGCCCGAGATCGATAACTGCGAGGTTTTTATAACGCTTGAAACGGGATATCGGTTTATTTATGCAACCGATCAGCACGTAAAGCAATCGGGCGAAAGCAAGGAGACCGACAAAACAATCGTGCTTGCTCAGGGTGAGGACGGCGAAGCGCCGATACTTATCGAGGAAACGATGCCGAGCGTTGCCGGCGTTGCCGTTGTATGCAGCGGCGCAAGCTATCAGTCGCAATACCGCATAATAGAGCTGATGTGCGCTCTTTTCGATATAAAAAGCAACCGCATAAGCATTCAAACATAAAATCAATGTCATATATGGAGGACCGAGATGAATATCAAGCAACAGTTTTCGCGTATTAAAGAAAAGGTAAAGAAAATCGAGTGGAAAAGGATGATCGCCACGAAATCCTTTATCACGGTCGGATGCATTATGCTCGTCTGTGTCGCCGTACTCGTAAGCTCGCTTGCAAGCACGCCCGATACCAACACCCAAACCGAAGGCGGCGACCGTCTGCTCGGCAACGCATTGCTCGTTGATACAAGCGTAAATATCGATGCATCCGTCGAAACAAGCGTTCCTGCCGATTCCGACGTGAATGCTTCTCCCGAAACCGCCGAGGACTTCTTTGCAATGGCGATAATCAACAGAACTCAGGTTCGCGATTCCGCGCTCGAGGTACTGCGCGAGATCGCCGAAAACCCCGACAGTCTGCCCGATGCAAAGGAGGACGCGCTTGAATCGATCGCCGAGATTGCCGACGATATGTCTGCCGAGGCGAATATCGAAACGCTTGTCAAAGCAAAGGGTATCGGCGATTGCGTCGCGGTCATCAGCGGAGATAATTGCTCGGTCATCGTCAATCAAAAAAATCTCCTCCCCGACGAGCTTACCCAAATCACGGACATCGTATTCGAGCAAGCCGGAATCCCCGTGACCAACATAACGGTAGTAGAAGCAAAGCGATAACAAACTCATTTAATAACAACCAAGGAGCTTTTTTAAAGCTCCTTTTATCGTTGTTCGTTTAAAAGTATTAAAAAATAAAAAATAATAATTGTAGTGTTATAGTGTGTTTGTAAAACGTAGTACTTTCTTACTGTAACTCTAACTCTATATCTATCTATAACTCTTTATATAACTCTAACTCTAACTCTATCTCTATCTTTAACTCTATCTTTAACTCTATCTCTTACTCTGTGTAGTCCGTCTAAATATATCAAAATCCGTTTTCCCTTGCGTTGCAACGTGTTTCGGCTTTTTTATGGCGCTTTTTGATTGTTATTAAATTATTAAAATTTCATTTGTTCATAATTTCGTAACATATTTTATGATGCAAAACAAAAATAAGGCGAGGCAAAAAGCCGCGCCCTCGTGCTCCCTTCCAATAACTCTTGGAAATCAAATATACGGGCCGTAAAAAGAAGGCGCATAATTTGCACCTTCTTATAAAACCGTTATTCAAGCTCGTCGATTCTGCCTTCGAGGTCGCTTATCATACTTTCAAGCTCGTCGGTCATCGATTCGACGTCGTCGATATGTTCCTCAATATCTTTAAGTCGTTTTAAAATTTCTTTTAAAATCGCGTTGTCGGGGGTGTCGTATTCGGGATAAAGCTCCTTGCGTGCGGTATCTGCCCATTTTATTATTTCGGGCCAGTCGCGAACGTCCGATTCCTGAAGCTTTATATCAAATTCCTCCTCGAAACGCAATCTTGCGCGCAGAAGCGACGGGTTTTCGGTGGATTTGTTAATGGCTTCGGATATCCTTTTCCATACTGCATTTTCGTCCTGAGGAATGGGCGGACAAGCGCCGATCTGCATTTTGCCCATGTAATTCAAGCCGTGATCGGCAAAATATTGAGCCATATCGCTGGTGAAGTTTCCGATGTATTTTTGTAAAATATTCAGATCGAGCTTTCCGTTTTCTGCGCGTTCCTTAATTCCGCTTTCGAGAATCGATGAATCGCAGTTCCCGTAAAAAATCATAATGTCGTGCCAAGCTTGCTCGTTGTTGTTGAAGCGGTCGGCATAGCAGAGAAAAATCTTCGAAACGTTCCGTCTGCCGAGCACGCCCCACCATCCGTTAAACGAGCCCGTTCCCTTGCGTGCGGCGAATTCTGCACCTTGGCGTGCCAAAACCTCGGAGGGAAATTCTCCTATAATGCTCTTCCAAACGTTCCAGCTATCGTAATTTGCGACCATATGCGCGAACATATCGTTGATAAATTCGATATCCTTACAAAAAGTTAGTAGCTTTCCGGCTTGCATATATTTGGCGTTTTTTGTATGCCAGTCTTTAATTGTGTCGGCGTTGGAAATATATTCAACCGTCGCATTTTGAAGAGTTGCTTCATCGACGTATTTCGCAAGTGAAATATCGCCCTTGTATAAAAGAAGCTTACCAATCTTTCCGAGATAAGCATCGTCTACAAAACGATAAAGCATTGATGCAGCCGCAGTCCCTTTTTCCGAAATGATAACTTCAATTGCGGATGCGAGTACCTCCTTTGACAGATTCGGCGCGAGAGCATAAATATCTCCTACCTTTGTCTTGTCAACGAGCGCAAAATAGGCATCGTCCGCGCTTCCCTTTTCAATAGGGGCTTTTATAGGTGTATCGTATAAAGAATTTATAAGTTCGTCCGTAGATGTGTCGATGGCAAGCGCAATATCGCCGATTTTGCTGATTTCGGGCAAAGCTTCTGCTCGTTCCCATTTGCTTACCGCTTGGTGCGAAACGCCCACAAGGTCGGCAAGCTGGTCTTGCGTTAATCCTTTATCCTTGCGTTTCTTTGTTAAAAGATTCGCGAATTTTTCCATATTAAACATTTAATTAACCTCCAAATAAAGCGTGCGGAAGGCCTTTCCTTGTAATAAGTTTAACCTAAATATAGCGAAAAAGCAATAAACTTGTGTTTGAAAACATAAAAAATCGGTTGCAAATTTTGCAACCGACGGTAGAATGAGAGATAAGTATAACCCCGTTGTGGCGATTTTCGTATCGTCTATGTAATTTGTTTTTAATTTGTATTAAGAGTTTTTGAAAAGAGAGCGCGAGAGGAAAAGCTTTTTTCAAAAAGTTTTCCTCTCGCATTTTACACACATAAATATTACTTATCCAAATAAGCGTTTGCCGCAAGTGCCGCGGTTGCGCCGTCTGCGATAGCTGTTGCGATCTGACGAACACCCTTCGTGCGGCAGTCGCCTGCAACGAAAACACCTTCTGTCGCGGTGAGGCATTTTTCGTCGGATACGATATAACCCCACTTGTCGCGCTCTGCAATGCCGTCTGCGATAGCGGTGTCGGGTGCAAGACCGATTGCAACGAAAACGCCCTCGAAATCGAGCTTGGTTTCAAGTCCGTCGGAAACGCGCTTTGTCATAATACCGGTCAATTCGCCGTTTTCCGAAAGGAATTCGGTAACGACCGTGCCGAATATCGCGCTGACGTTGGGCTTTGCCGTAAGCGCTTCGGCAAGACGGCTTTCACCCGTGAAGGAATCGAGATTTTGAATAACGGTAACGCTTTCGCAAAGGTCGGAAAGAAGGATAGCCTCTTGAAGTGCCGAGTTGCCGCCGCCGATGACCGCAACCTTTTTGCCTGCGTGGAACGCGCCGTCGCAAACCGCACAGAAGGAAATGCCGTTGCCGATAAGGTCGGTTTCGCCCTTAACGCCGAGAAGACGGTGCTTCGCGCCGGTTGCGATGATTATCGCCCTTGCCGAATGCTCGCCGCAATCGGTTTTAACTGTCTTCGTGCCGTCGGGGTTAACGGTGATAGCTTCAACCTCCTCAAGCTCGACCTCTGCGCCCTGAGCAAGCGCCTGCTCAACAAGACTGTCGGCAAGCTCGGTGCCCGAAACGGAGATAAAGCCGGGGTAGTTTTCGATCTTCGGCGAGAAGGTCATCTGTCCGCCAAAGCTCGATTTTTCAAGAATAAGAACGCTTTTGTTAGCGCGGAGTGCGTAGATTGCTGCAGTTAATCCGGCAGGGCCTGCGCCGATAATGATTATATCATGCATAAGTTGCTTCCTTTCGGGCTTCGTTTTTGGGCTAAACCGAAATATAACGTGCTTTTTGCCTTGGGCAGTAGGTTTCTACAGCTCCAAGCCAAAAATCCCGATTTTATCTCCAAAAACGCGCGCCCTTTATGTAAGAATAGTTTATAAAACAGCAAACGGTATAAAAACTGTCGCAAGGGATACTCGCGACAGTTTTTGTTTTGCTAAAGTTTTGGGAACGTTCTGTTGGGGGTGATTTTTAGGGGTTATCAGTTTCCGAGGTATTTTTTAATGTTGGAAACGTTAACGATCTTTTCGTTGCCGACTACAAGAGTGGGAGCCTGCTTAAGACCAAGCTGCTTTGCGAGCTCGGGCTCGTCTTCAACGTAAACCTTGCGGTAGCTGATGTTAGCCTTGTCGAGGAGCGATGCCGCGATACGGCAGTTGGGGCAGGTCTTGGTTGCGAAAAGAATGGTTTCGTCGATGCTTGCGCAGCAATCACAAGCTTCTTCCTTCTTTACAGCCTCTGCCTTTATGTCGGTCTTGTTAAGAACGTCGTAAACTATGCGGTCCTTGTATTCCTGGCTCTTACCGTCGTTCCAGTTCTGAACGGGGCGGTAGTAACCGGTGATACGGCTGTAAACCTCTGCAGCCTCGCCGCATTCGGGACAGGTGAAGTGCTCGCCTGCGATATAGCCGTGCGACTTACATACCGAATAGGTGGGCGAGATGGAATAATAGGGAAGTCTGTGGTTTTCTGCGATCTTGCGAACGAGGTTAGCGGCAGATTTCCAATCGGGAAGCTTTTCGCCGAGGAACGCGTGGAATACGGTACCCGAGGTGTAAAGGGTCTGAAGCTCGTCCTGAATGGAAAGTGCTTCAAAGATATCGTCGGTGTAGCCAACGGGAAGGTTCGAGGAGTTGGTGTAATAGGGAGTACCGTTTTCGTTAGCGGTAGCAATACCGGGGTAACGGCTTACGTCGTGCTTAGCAAGACGGTATGCGGTGGACTCTGCGGGAGTAGCCTCGAGGTTGTAAAGGTCGCCGTATTTTTCCTGATAGTCGGAAAGTCTTTCGCGCATATGGTTAAGAACGCGCTTGGAGAATTCCTGAGTTTCTACGCTGGTCATATCCTTGCGGATCCACTTTGCGTTAAGACCTGCTTCGTTCATACCAACAAGACCGAGAGTGGAGAAGTGGTTGTCGAAGGTGCCGAGGTAACGCTTGGTGTAGGGATAAAGACCCTCGTCCAAAAGCTTGGTGATAATGGTTCTCTTTATCTTGAGCGATCTTGCCGAGATATCCATAAGGTGGTCAAGACGCTTCATGAAATCCTCTTCGTTTGCAGAGAGGTATGCAATACGGGGCATATTGATGGTAACAACGCCGACCGAACCGGTGCTTTCACCGCTTCCGAAGAAGCCGCCCGACTTTTTGCGGAGCTCACGGAGGTCAAGACGGAGTCTGCTGCACATCGAACGAACGTCGCTGGGCTCCATATCGCTGTTGATGTAGTTCGAGAAGTAGGGAGTACCGTATTTGCTGGTCATTTCGAAGAGAAGCTTGTTGTTTTCGGTTTCGGACCAGTCGAAATCTGCGGTGATGGAGTAGGTGGGGATAGGATATTGGAAGCCGCGGCCGTTTGCGTCGCCCTCGATCATAATTTCGATAAACGCCTTGTTTATCATATCCATTTCGGCTTTACAATCCTTGTACTTGAAGTCCATTTCCTTGC
>JAFYON010000052.1 GCA_017560145.1 Clostridia bacterium
ATATCAAAATCAATTATAGCTCATCACTTCGCATAGGTAAGATCGGTTCCGTTAAAGAAGAAGGAAAGGATATATTTATAGCTATAGCCGTCCTTCGAAAGCTTTTCGCTGCCGGTTGCCGAAAAACCGACGCCGTGTCCGACGCCCGCGCCGTTAACGGTAATGCTCTGCGGCGAAAGCGTTGTGCCGCCCGTGGTCTTATAGCTGTCGGCGAAGCTGTCAAAGCCAACGACACCGTCTTTGGTAAGAACGCCGTCTATTTTTTTCTTTTCGACCTTGCCGTCCGCAGTGAGAACGTATGCCTCGGTATTGTATTCAACGGTAAAGTTTGCGCTCGTAAAGCCGCAAGCCGAACGAACGTCCTCGCTCGTTTCGACAAGCACGGTATTTCCGCTGCCGTCGGTTATCGAAAGCGCGGTGATATAGCTCGAGCCGTAAGGGTCGGTCGAATGTATTGTCACGGTAAGGTTTTCGTCGGTAAGCGACGAGAAGGTTCTGCGCGAGGTGATATATTCAAAGAACTCTTCCTTTGTGAAGTTATGAGTCCATTTATCGCCGTCGTCGTATTCCTCCTGAAAAACGGTTTTAAGGTAAGGCACCTCGTCACCGCCCCAAGCGGCAACCGAGGAACAGCTTGCGCCGCCGTTGGAATTGTGGTAAAGCACGGTTATCGGCGCGCCCTTGTAGGTGCAGATAAGTCCGCGGGTCGATTCAACGAGCGCGTTGTTTTCCTCGCTCATACGGTAAATGCCGTGGTATACCTGACAGCAAGCCGAGTTTGCGCAAACGTCAAAGCCCTTGCCGCTGTGCTTTGCATAAACGGCAACGGTGCGCGCAAGCACGGCAAACGCCTTTCTCGTTTCCTTCGAGAAATTCGTGCCTATCTCGTTTGCCATAACGCATCTTGTATATTCCTCAAGACCGATATAGTTAAGCATAAAAAGCTTGTTGTCCTGAATCTTGTACTCGAAAAATCCGCGGTATTCATAATAAGTCGTGCTGCCCGAGCGGTAAAGCATCGGGATCTCGACCGCGCCGCCGTTCTGTGCACGGAGCGCGAATTTAAGCTTTTGCGCCTCGAAGGAGAAAAGAATACTACCGCTTTCGTCAAGCGCGTAAATGCCGTTGCTCACGGGGTGTGCAACGCTTCTGCCGCCCGAAGCCGCCTTTGCCGCCGCTTCGGTGTTGGATGCATAAGCGCGCGCTTCGTATCCGCCGTCGACAATGGCAACAAAGCCGCCCTTTGCCTTTGCGGTGTTATATGCCGTCTGATAGCTTGTAAATCTGCCGAGGATTGCACTGTAGCCGCCGATATTTCCGTTTTCGTCGAAGGTTACCTTGCCGTTTTCGTATTTCGCGTTTCTCATCGGAAGCAAAACGAGCGCATTGGTAGAAAGCGAGAAGGCTTTTACAAATCCGTTATCGCCGTTTGAAAATCCGATATCAAATCCGCTTTCGGAGCGGTTTATCGAAAACGCACGTCTTGTGTCGAGCGAGTTAAGGTTAACGTACATGCCGACACAAACCAAGGGCTCGTTATATTCGGTTGTCTTTGCCACAGCAGTGCTTGGCATGACCGCCGCGCCGACGCAAAAGGTAAGCGCCAGAGCAAACGCCAATATGCGTTTCTTAAACAATATCATAATCTCCTCTTACAGTGAAATACGCCTTGTCGCCGGTGACAAGTATCGCCTTCTTGGAATCGCTTGCGCTTGCAAAGTAAATATGACCGTATTCAAGCGCCTTGCCCGAAAAGATCTCCTTGGATGCCGACATATCCGTCAAGCCCTGAGCAACGTCATTCGACGAGGTAATGGCAACCGCGCCGCCACCGCGATAGATGATCTCTGTCTCGGGCGAAAGGATAAGAGTCTGTCCGGAGGTAAGCGAAATATCCTTATAGATGCTTTCAACCGTAACGCTTCCGCCGTTAGCCGCGATCTCGTTTAAGATCTCCTGCTTCAATTCCTCTCTGAACTGCTCAAGATATCCGTAGGTGATAAGCGTGCCCTCAGGAATCGAATCCTCCGACAAAGCCCTTTCGCTCTTTTCCGCCGCGCCGCTTATCGCAAAAGCGCCCGTGACGGTTAAAAGCAAAACGCAAGCCACTACGAAAAATATTTTAAAATTCTTCACTTAAATTTCTCCTTAATTCATTATACGGCACACGTACCCGAAAATATACTTAAAAATATGCGCCGCAACACCCGAAAATACCTTTTTTGCCCCCACAAAAACGCCGTTTTTGCAAAAGCGCAGGTACTTCCGATTAATATTATAACACACCTTGTCAAGTCCCACAGAGAGGGCGGCGCCCCTTACCGCCCCACAATATGTTGTAAAAACGCAAAAAACCGCGTAAGGGCGTTACCCCCACGCGGTTCTTTTTCGTTAATTAGGCTGCGGTAGATGTTCAGCAAATGCCATCTCGACGATATAAGTATTTACGTTCTTCATCATCGCGTCGGGCATGGCGACCGTAATAAACTTACCACCGCTACCCTGGTCCCATCCCACGTCTGTCAGTACGAGCTGAATGCGAACAGTGGACAGATCGTTATATATCTCTCCCACAATATATTCATCACCATAGCATGGTGATTCCAGGTATATTACTATCAAGGTGTTATTTTCAAAAAACGCGTCGTCATATTTAACGGTCGCTTCGTTAAAGCCACACGAGGACGGATTTTTAAAATGAAACAGATCCTCGTATTCCGATTTGAAGCTGTCAAGCTCCTCTCTTGTGTCGAATTTATATACCACGGGAAGCTTGTTTCCGTCAGAAACCGCTTTTTCATATACCCTGCTTTCATCCGTGGATACTACTGGAGCTTTTGACACAGTAAAATCAGGGATTATTTCGGGGATTTCTATAGATTCTTCACTTTGCTCGGAATTTTCTTCTTCGCTGCTTTCTTCAACCGTCAAGGACGATTCTGCTACAGCTTCCGATTCGGTTACAGTCGATGATTCCGATTCGGTTACAACCGACGATTCGTCGGGAATATCAACCGAGCTTTCGTTTTCTGTTTCGGCGCAGGAGGCAAGGCAAGCCAATGCCAATGAAAAAATTAAAATCAATACTGTCAGTTTTTTCATATTTTTTTCTCCTCATATAATATTACTGTTAATATTGTACTCCTTTTAAAGGGCGGCTGTCAACACCCCCCCCCGATTTTCGTCACGTTACCGAACCGTTTTGTCGCAAATCACAAAAAACCGCGGGAAGCGTAATGCCCCCTGCGGTTCTTGTGTGATAATCTACTTGTCAAGCGCCTTACTTGAGCGGCGGCGCATAATATTGGCAATCCTCACCAAGACAGCTTTTGCTGAGCCACGAATAATATACCTTATATTCGTCCGACCTGCAATCGCTGCTTAATTTCTGCAGCATAATCCAGGGCAAATAACCAACCGTTGCCTGCTCGACCCCTTCAATTTCTCCGAGCGCGGTGGTCTTTTCCTTGTTTTCGACATATCCGTATGCTTCAAGGAAATCGCACAAAACTTCTTTCGGCACATTATTATCGGAGGAATACAAAATAACAATAACGTAAAGATACGCAGTTTTAAATGCTTCCTCATCATATTTCGGATACCTTTTGTAATTGTGAAAATTCTGTTTAAATCCGTAATCCGATTCTTCTTCACCGCCAACGTTTACGACGTCATCGACTGCAACGCGGCCTTCTTCGGGTCCCACACAAACCGAGCAATACAATACGTTATTTATATCAAATTCGGGTATTTCAATCGTTTCTTCGCTTTGCTCGGGATTTTCCTCGGTGCTCTCGGCACTGCTTTCCTCAACCGTCAAGGACGATTCTGTCGCGGTTTCCGATTCGGTTGCAACCGACGATTCGACAGGAGTATCAACCGAGCCTTCGTTTTCTGTTTCGGTACAGGAAGCAAGGCAAGCTAATGCCAATGAAAAAATTAAAATCAATGTTATCAGTTTTTTCATAAATTTTCCTCCTTATATAATATTACCGTCGATATTATACTCCTTTTAACGGTCGGCTGTCAACACACCGCCCCGATTTTCGTCACGTTACCGAACCTTTTCGTCACAAATCACAAAAAACCGCGCAAGGATCAATACTTACGCGGTTCTTTTTCGTTTGATTAGGCTATTTACTTAAAAAGCTTTCAAAAAGGGTGATGTCGTCCTCGAGGAAATAACGTCTAAGCGTGATATAATCGAAAACGTCGATCTTATCGTCGCCCGAAACGTCGGCAGAAACAGATTGCGCCGTGTCGGGAGTATAGGTGCCCATCACGCAACGCTTAATGAGGATATAATCGCCGATATCGAGCCGTCCGTTGCGGTTAACGTCGCCCGCAAGGCAGACCGTTGCCGAATCGACCTCCACTCCGTCGACGGTAAGCGATACCTTCGCACCCGTGCCGATAAAGTCGGTCGATGCGAGGTTTTCGCCCTTATGCGTGACGACCGAAAGGCTTTGCTTGTCGAAATGCTCGGAGAAGGAATCGAAATTCATCTGCCACGCCGCCGCTCGGAGATATCCGTCGCCGTCGAGCTTGAACACGTTGCCCGAGGGGGTTATCGTCTCACGGGTGTAATAGGTCGTATATTCAAGGAATATCCAGCCGCTTACGCCGTTATATTCTATCCTGCCCCAGAATCCGTCGACCTCTTTTACCTCGACGATCGTTCCGTTGGGAACTATGACAAGCGATTCCGATTGGGTGTTCGCCTGCGCACGGAGGTTAAGGTTTGCCTTTAATTTATAAAAGCCGGGCTCCTTTTTCGAAAGGATAACGTTGGAATCGGGGTAATTATAGGGCATATTCACATAAAGAATACCCCTTGCCGCCGCGGTAGCAAACTGCTCCCAGGTGTAACGTCTTGTCGAAACGATACAGGGCTGACTGATAACGCCGTCGCCGCCCGCGTTGCCGTGATAGATCACAATAAAATCCTCGTCCATGGTGAGGATCGAAACCGAATGTCCTGCCGCAAGGCGCACGTGCGCGCCGGGTGCCGCCTTCATAAGAAGATTTTTAACGTTCTTTGCGGTGACCGCGCCGCTTCCCAGACTGCCGACCGAATAATAAAGCGATTCATTCATCGAATGGTCGATAAAGCCAAAGCATTTCCAGAAAACCATTCTTGCAAAAGCAAAGCACTGACCGCCCAAAAGGTCGATCTCGCAGGTTTCCTGATATCCCGTCGGGTAAAAGCGCATACAGTTGCAATTGCCGACCGATTGGATGCAATATGTCGAGTTTGTGGGGTTGTTATGGCAGGTACAAGCCTTTCCGTTTTTCGAAAAGAAGGTGCCGGGCATATGCTCGGCAAGGGGGAGAGTCGTTTCGCCCACCTCAACAACGGGGCCTGTGTATTCACCCGCCGAGGAAAGATTTGCGCCTATCTCCTGCTGAAGATAAATAACGTCGTTTTCTTTATCGCTCTCGACCGTTGCGCTGTATTCGATATAAAGCGCCTGACCGTCGTCCCAGACCTCGTCGCCGGTCTCTTCGATATATTCGTAATCGGGGTTTCTTTCAGCCCAACGCATAACGTTGCGGCTTTCAGGAACAAAGCCCTCCATTCCCTCTCGGGTGAGAAGCATTTTTTCGCTTCCGTCATTTAAATAAACAGAGCTTCCGCGCTGGTAATAAAGTCCGTCGTCGGTCGCATAAAGGCATTTTATCTCGGAATCAAAGCTGTAAAGCGTTTCGATATCGCTCATATCGGCGTTTGCACGCTTGATATCGTTGCCGCTGACAAAATAAAGCTTATTTTCATAGTAATTCAAATATTTCGCATCGCAATCCGAAAGAAGCGTCTTGCTTCCCGCCTCATCCGAAAAATAAACCGCCCCGTCTTCACAAAAAACGGTGCCGTTTTCGGTATCCACCGCAGATCCGCCGTAAAGTATTCGGTCGCCGAAATTATATCCGACAGCATCCTCTTGCACGGCAGTTGCACAGGAAACGAGCGATAAAATTGCGAAAATGCCGCACAATACAAGCGACAGCGCGCGTTTAAACATTTAAATTCCTCCAAAATTCTGCTTCTGCTTTAATATTATCACAGAAACCGACCTTTTTCAACTGTTTTTTCGTCTGTTGGGGGCTTGAAATATGTTAAATAATGTGATAGAATAATGTGATTTTTGAAAAATGGGGTATTTTGCCATGACAAATATTGCTATTCTCGGCTTCGGCACGGTTGGCGGCGGCGTTTACGAGGCTATCTCGCGCTGCAACAAAAAACCGTTGTGCGACGTAAACATTAAATATATTCTCGACCTTCGCACCTTCGAGGGTCACCCTCTTGCCGACAGAGTCACCACCGATTTCGACAAGATAATCAACGACGAAAGCATCAGCATCGTTCTTGAAACGATGGGCGGCGACGGCGTTGCTTACAAATTCAGCCTTGCCGCACTCAAGGCAGGCAAAAACGTTGTAACCTCCAACAAGGCGGTCGTTGATAAATACGGCCGCGAGCTTGAAGCTGTCGCACGTGAAAACGGCGTCGTTTATCTTTACGAGGCAAGCGTTGGCGGCGGTATTCCGATAATCGCGCCTCTTAACGAATGCTTCGCTTCCGACGATATCGTTCGTGTTGCGGGTATCCTTAACGGTACCACCAACTATATTCTCACCCATATGCAAAGCGAGGGCAAGAGCCTTGCAGAGGCTTTGAAGTCCGCGCAGGAATTAGGCTATGCAGAAGCAGACCCCCACGCAGATATTGCAGGTCTTGACTCGGCAAGAAAGATCGCTATTCTTGCAGGTATCGCGTTCGGCAAATACATCTCCTATAACGATATCCCCTATATCGAGGGTATCGAAAACGTTACGAGCGAGGATATCGCGCTTGCAGAGCAGCTCGGCTGTGTTATCCGTCTTGTAGCCGTTGCCGAAAAGGTCGGCGACAAGGCTCGCTTGCTCGTTGCTCCCCACTTGGTCGGCAACAAGAGCCTCTTCCACGCTATTACCGAAGCCTTCAACGCGGTAAGCGTTACCGGCTCTGCGGTTGGCGAGGTTGTATTCTACGGTCAGGGCGCAGGCGCGCTTCCCACCGCGGCGGCTGTTTGCGGCGATATCGAACGCGTTATAAGCAACCGCTTCGTTTCCACCGTACGCGAACAGTGCGAAAAGGATTTCATCCTTCAGGATACCGAAGGCGGCAAGTTCATCACCCTCCAAAACGGCAAAAAATACAGATATTTCGAATAATCAAACCGCAATTTCAAAAGGAGAAGCAATCCGCTTCTCCTTTTTTGTGTTATTCGTAATCCTTTGGGTCGAACGGGAAATAGAAAACACGGTGATCTGTTCCCGGTTCCCAACACACATTCTCCTTTAATTCCACCGTATACTGCAACTCCACTCTTATTGCATATGAATCAATAATCGGAATATATACCAGATACGGTGTTTCATCAACATGAAACGAGTTAAACTCGATCAAGTCAATTTCGTCATAGTGACCGTCAAAAATTGTATGGAGTTTCTTTATAGATGCTTCAATATAGTCAAATACAGTATAATCGGGGAGGGCTGTAACAGAGTCGCTGGAAAACAAAACAGGATATTCGAAAAATTGTACTACTCCGCCATCGCAATTCATTTCTAAGTAGAATTTATCTAAGCAAATTCCATTAACCTTTTTTTCAACAGAAACAAAAACACAGTCGCCTTCACTACCGGGATAAGCTTTGTTGAGATGCTCGAAATAACAAGCGTAATCCGTTATATCCGGTCTTGTATAAGAGTTCTCGCTAATAAACAACTTGGCTCGACTTATTAGCTCTTCATCACTCAACACCACCCCCGTTTTGGGTGGAGAATCCGTAGATTCACAGGGCAAACCCGATTTGAGGCCAACAACAGTTCTCTTGCCGTCGTCACGAATGCTTTGTGAAAATAAGCTTACAAAATTCCCTTCATCACTAGAGTAAATAGAACGATATTCCGCTTCGTTAAATTCAATCCCACAATATGATCCACTGAATGTTGTTTCTCTGACCTTCTCAAGTTCGGACTTATAGCGATCCAAATGGTTAGAATATACATCTATTTCTTTTGATTCTTCTATAAAATCATAATATTTAGTATTGATAAGACAGTTGGATGTTACTACATCTCCCAAAAACATATACGGAAGGTTGTCGTTGTTACCGTTTTGGAGGCCTAAGCGAAAATAATAATCATCTCCATGATACAGATACGTTATCAACTTGTAGTCATCGCTTTGTGAATCAGAAACAATTTCTTCGCTAGCATTGTTTGAATCAGCTGATTCAGCTGATTCACTTGAATGTTCAATTTGCGAGGAATCGCTTACCTCCAAAGTATCGCAAGCACATAAGAGCATCATACTTACTAATAGCAAAATCAATCGTTTCATTCTTGATCCTCCGATTCTGTTGTGAGAAATGTTTCTTTGCGGTTGCCAATTAATTGAACGTGTCTTACCGCATCGTAATTTGTGCAAAGAAACATAAAAGACCTCCTTAAATTGTCCAAAAGACTTTGAGGAGGTCGATATTACAAAAATTATTATATATGTAATTAACGGCGCAACCTCAAAGCCATACAAATAACCGATTCGGTTTCATTCATACAGCCCATCGGAAT
>JAFYON010000004.1 GCA_017560145.1 Clostridia bacterium
AAACCTGGGTCTTGCTTTTGGAACTACCTCGCCGTCAACTCTGAAATAAATTTCATTCATAGAAAAACCTTCCGTATCTTTCCTTAAAAAATCTCGTTGCCGTTTCTCGCGGATTTGCAATAGTCTTTGATAATTCTTTCGTCCGCTTGTTTATCCACGCTTCCTGGGCGATATATTGAAGCTCTTTTTTGTGGTCCCCGTGATCGTGTAACCGCTCGTGGTGGTACTGACAAAGTGCGACATATAATCTGTCCTGGTCGGCAAGGTCTCGATAACTTCCCATAAGGCAATGATGCAATTCCAACCCGACCGTCGAACCGCAAATGTAGCACCGCATCTTTGGGCAAATGATTGACTGTCTTATTTTCTTTTCATTCATTCTTTTGCCCCCACAACCTGCACATTTCTTCGATCTCTGCGGGCGGTATGGTCTCGATGTCGAGGTTCTGCGCTTCCTGGACCACTCCGTTTATAAGGTCGGACATTTCTTTCGTGTTATATGTGTGCGAACCACGAATGACAATGTATGCGTGCCCTATTTCTTCGCCCGAATTTTCGCCCTTAACGGTCACTTTTGCTTTGGTGTCAAAGTAGTAGCCGTCCAATGGTAAAGGTTCGTTCTCGGGCAAAATAACCCACTTTGGTGCGCCGTCTGCGTTTGTGTACCAGGTGCCATAATCGGTAAGCATTTGCCTATGTATTTCTTCTTTGGGTTTATTCATAACCTCGGCAATCTTGCTGACCAATGCCCAATAGTAAGCGTTGGCGTCCCTGGACCTTTTTTCTCGCCACGGTTTTATTTCAAATTCGCCGTCCTTGCGTGCTGACAACCAGGCGATGCAAGATAAAACGGATCCGTGGTGTTCATTCCCTGGCATATTCGATAAAGTCCTCCTCGGCTTCCTGGCGTCTTATCTGATCGTTCTTGGAAGGTCTAAGCTCGGGGTGTTTCTCCTGCAATTTTCTTCTTATCCTGGTGATGGAATCGTAATTCGGATATTTGTTATGATCTCCGCACAAATAGGAAACCAGTGTAATTCCCGTATAAAAGCCTTCTTCTCTGAGCACCCAATAATACAGAAGTTTGTCGTCTGATCTTGTGGCGGTCTTATCCAAAAGAATTGCTCGAACCACGTTCTCATATTTGCTTATTCTCGACATAACGCCTCGCTTTCCGATTAATTGAACGGTAATTCCATATCTTCGGGCACGGGATCACTTGCCTGGGTTTCCTTCCTGTCCAAGAACTCAAACTCATCAACAAATAGAGTTATGTCATAATGCTTGTTTCCGTCCTTGTCGGTGTAGTCCTCGTTTGCGTTCCTGCCCGCAAGAAAAACCTTTGACCCCTTCTGTGTCCATTGCTGAAATGTCTCTGCGGCTTTTCCAAACATTTTGAATTTGAAAAAGTCTGCGGTGGGTTCTCCGTCCTTTTTTATCCTGCGGTCAACTACGATCTTGTTTCTGTAAAAGGCATTGCCTGTGGTGGAATAGCTGATCTCGCCTTCGGCAACAAGCCTTCCGATATATTCAACTCTGTTCATTTCTTATCTCCTGTTCTTCGATGTCCAAATCGTTGAATCCGAGTTCCATACAGGATTCGAGGATTTCGTCATAGGTTGTCTCTGTCTCGTCATACATTGCGGTGATGGTTATTTTTGTCATTTCTTTTCCCCCTTCTCGGCTTTGTCGGTGATCTCTTTTTTGAGCCTTGCCATTTCTTTGCCGTATATCTCGTTTGTCATTCCTTCGGGTGCGATCTCTGCAAGGTACTTATTCCAAGTCTTGCCGCCGTTCTTCTCATACATTGCGCGTAAGTCGTTTAACGCCTTCTGCTGATTTTTGGCTTTGTCTGCTTCCGAAATTGCGATAGTGCCTTTGATTTCTTCTGCGGGGGCGATGTCGTCGTCAATTCCGAATCCCGCCATACCAAGCGCCCTGCCGACCGATGACGTTTCGCAATTTTCGATATATGACGTCTTGTTTATGAACGATGACCCTTCGTTTTCGTAAGCGGTGCCCGTTCCCAGGACAACCTTGGTGTTATCTACCAGGTAATACCCAACCTCGGTGCGGAATACGCAAACTCCGTCCATATTGCTGACCATATCCGTGAGAATGAATCCCTCGGGAAATACCTTGCGGAATGCCTTTATACGCTCGTTGACCTCGACATAGACATTGACTTTCCCGCCCTTTTCAATAAGTGTCACCCTGGCTTCGTCATTAGCCTTCTTAATATCTTCGTAAGTTGCCATTTTTCCCCTTTCATTTGCTGAAATAATGATTGCCGTATTGGAAAAGCGGTTCTTTTCCGTTCCTATAACCGCCGCCATTAAAGAAAAGCGCCCCCTGGCTTTCGTCCCAACCGTCCATAACCATTGCCAATGCTTCGTGGCATTCGTCGTTCCCTGGTTCCATACCTGCGGTATAAAACTGCCCTGGGCGATAAATGACGTCGTGAATGCTCATACCGTCTTTGAGTGATCGGTTCAAAACAACTCGCATCACAAACGCCATACCCTTGGAACCTTCGCCCTTGGCTTCTGCCATTGCGATCTGCTCTAACAGGTCCATTTCTTCAAAGGTTAGGTTCACATATTGACTTGTGCGGATTAAGGGAACTTCCGACGTGACATTGCATTCGGTCGGGTCGGGGTGTAGCACGATTGGCTCGGAAATAACCATTGGTGCGTCTTTGGGAACTTCGGGATAATTGAATTGATTTTCCCAGGATCCGATTCCAACAAGGGAAACGGTAAAGAAAATAAGAATTGAAGCGATAATTTCAAGCGTGCGTCTCATTATTTTTCCTCAAATAATCTGTGATAGTGTCCTCTGAAACCCTTGGCAATCTTCCGATGCGGATAACTTCGCCGCCGTCCTTTTCGAACCTGGCAATAAGCCTGTATGCGGTCGATTTGCTAATGTCGAACTTCTGCATTAATCCGCTCGGTGAAAGCCACGTCATACGAACTTTGCGGGGTCCTCGTCGATGACCTTGCATATTGCCAAAAATTCGTCTGCCTTTAATCTCTGCTCGGCTCTAAGGCACCTATACAAAATCTGTTCGTCGATTCCCGCCCTGGTAGCGATTGAACGAACTGAAATGCCCTTTTCTTCAATCGCCTGGTTTAACTTCTTCTCTAACTCCATATTGTTTTTTGTCTCCCTTCTACCAACCTATTAATATTTCTGAGCAAAAAAATATATCGGTTGATTAATAATTACGCCCTAATATTAATATATTGGTATTTGTGTGTCAACAACAAATTGATATTAATTGATAAAATATTTTTATTATGCTATATTCGACCCAGGAAGGAGGGCATAGTTATGAAGGAAATTCAAGTA
>JAFYON010000053.1 GCA_017560145.1 Clostridia bacterium
ACGAAAAATTGCTTATAAAGGTCGCTATCCGCACGCTTGAGAGCTGCGTTAAGATAATTCGCCATATTTGCATAAGCACTGTAACGGATATAATTATCGCTACTGCCGATGCAAACCAAAAAAGCAACAAAGTTCGCTTCGTCTTCACGCGCAATACCGCGTTGGTGCGCCATTTCGTGTGCCATAGTGAATGGCATCAAAAAATCGGGAAAGTTTGTATTTATATTGGATTCACCCGTCATAAAGGTGTATACACCCGAAATGTGAGTGTAGGTCATCGGCTCGGAAAGCGCGATCGCCTTTGGCTTCGAATAGAAATGCGAAATGTAATCAACGCCGTCTGCATATTTGTCAAACGCCGCATTCATTTTTTCGACAAGCTCGTTATAGCCGTAAGGCATTATCGAAGCGCCCGATTGGTCAAATTTTACTCTTGTGACCAATCCGTGAAGCTCGTTCGAAACTTTTAAAGAGGTAGAATAAAGCTCCTGCGCCGAAACCGCCGCTTGCTCTAGTTCAAGATTGTCCGCAAGCTTTCTTCTGCTGTAAGCGGGGCCGAAAGCAGAGAAAAACAGAATTCCGACAACCATTATCGTGCAAAGCATCGGCCTTAGCCAACGGTAAAAATTGCGGTCGCTGTTATCCCTGCGCGACGAAACCGACGATGCGATTATATAAGAGAGTGCAATGACAGGAAGTGAAACGATAATACATTCCGCCAAGGAAAAGGGGATCCATCCTGTGATCTTTGCAAGTAAAAATCTTATCCATTGCGCGGGATATTTAGTCCAAAACTCAGCAAATTCGGGGATAAATCGAGAAATCAAATAAATCGCGAGTGCCGCAAGAAAAGACCAACCGATTATCTTGAATCCAAGCGTAAACATTCCGCCCTCACGCATACGCTTTATCGGATTGCGAGAGCGCTTTTTTGTTACTTCTGCTTCCAAAGTTTCGTCAACTTCTGATTCGACGGTAACAGTTGCGGCTTCATTCAATTCAACTGCTTCTTCGATTATCTCTTTATTTCGTGGCTCCATCCAAACTCATCTTTCTTTTCACCGAACTGAATGCCGGTAATTTCATCGTAAAGCATCTGAGAAACGGTACCGATCTCGTTATTGTTGATAACAAGCTTATTGCCGTTCCAATCAAGAAGACCAACGGGGGAAATAACTGCTGCGGTACCTGTGCCGAACATTTCCTTCAATTCGCCCTTGACGCCTGCTTCATAAACCTCGTCAATGGAAATTCTGCGTTCTTCAACCTTATAGCCCTTTGCGGTAAGGTAGGAAATAACCGAATCTCTGGTAACGCCGGGAAGAATATTGCCTTCAAGCTTGGGGGTAACAACGGTGTCGCCGATGATGAAGAATACGTTCATCGCGCCAACCTCGTCGATATATTTGTGTTCAATACCGTCAAGCCAAAGAACCTGAGCATAGCCAAGCTTTTCTGCCTTTTCCTGACCCTTAAGCGATGCAGCGTAGTTACCGCCAACCTTAGCATAACCGGTACCGCCCTTTACTGCGCGAACGTATTCGTCCTCAACACAGATCTTAACGGGAGCAAGACCGCTTGCATAGTATGCGCCAACGGGTGAGAGGATAATCATAAACTTATAGGTGTGCGAGGGGTGAACGCCAAGGAAGGGATCGGTCGCAATGATAAAGGGACGAATGTAAAGCGATGTGCCGGGGTTGGTGGGGATCCAGTCCTGATCAACAAGTACCAATTCTTCAATAGCCTGAAGAACGTCATCGGGGTTAACCTCGGGAATGCACATTCTTACGTTGGTGTTGTTCATTCTTTCAATGTTCTTTTCGGGGCGGAAAAGCAAAACTCTGCCGTCTTTAGCGCGGTAAGCCTTCATACCCTCGAACATTTCCTGACCGTAGTGGAAAACCATACTTGCGGGGGAAAGGGAAATTTCACCAAAGGGAACGATTCTTGCATCGTGCCAGCCCTTTTCGGTGGAATAGTCCATAATAAACATATGATCGGTAAATATTTTGCCGAATCCCAAAGCGCCTTCGGGCTTTGCCTTCGGTGTGGTTGTAAGTGTACGGGAAATTTGCATTTCTTAGTTCCTTTCGTTTTCAGAAAAAATTATAAAATTACAAATTGATTATACATCCAAAGCCTTTGATTTTCAATAGCTTTTCAAAAATTATTGCTTGACAAAAGCATATTTTTGTTATATAATGTACACATAATTGGGTTTATGTGGCGGTTTATAGCTATTATTAACGAAACCCAAAAGAAGTTAAATCGGAGGACTAGTCCGTTGGCGAACTTATCCGGAATTACAAAATTCCTTAAGAAAAACCGAATAGTATTAGTTTCCGTTTTGGTATTCGCTTTGGCGTTTTGCTGTATCTTTGCTTTTGCGGGAAACGACAGCGACGTTGAAGAAATCGCCCCCTCTGAAGAATCGTCCTTGAACGAATCTTTGGAAGGAAGTATCGAAGAATCGCTTGAAGAGCCTACGGTTTCCGAGGAAGGCAAGCTTTACGGTAACGGTCTTTATATCGACGGCTGCTTTATCGCTGCAGTTGATTCGGAATATGAAGCAACCTCCGCTATCAACGAAATTCTTTCGATCCGCGTTTCTTCTCTCGGTATCACCGAAGCTGAAGAGGTTTACTTTAATAACAACGTTGAAATTGTTTACGGCGAATATCCCGAAGAGGCATTTACCGATTCCGAAGGTCTTGCATCTCTTCTCGGTAAAAAGAGCCCGACTTACGTTGCTCGCTACGTTTATGATTACAACCGTGTTGTTGCTCCCGTAACCCTTTCGGTCTGCTCGGTTGAAACCTATTCCGAAACGATCACTCTTGAATATGAATCCAAGACAATATATACCGATGCATTACGTGACGGCGCAACCAAGGTTGTGACCAAGGGCTACAATGGCGAAGGCAAGCAAACCTACCGCGTTGTTTCGGTTGACGGCGTTAAGTCCGAAACCAATGTTGTTTCTCTTGACGTTATTACCGCTCCTACTGTAGAGGTCGTTCAGGTCGGCACCCGTTCAAACGGTAAGAACGTTGCTTCCCTTGGCACCTTCCAAAAGCCTTATGACGGTCGCATTACTTCCTATGTCGGTCCCAGATGGGGCAGAACCCATAACGGTATCGATATCGTAGCACACGATGGCGGCTGTAAAGGCGATCCCGCTGTTGCAGCAGCAGACGGTGTTGTTATCAGAGCGGATTGGTACGGCGGATACGGTAATTGTGTAATTATCGACCACGGCAACGGTATTCAAACTCTCTATGCTCACTTTACAAAGCTTTCCGTTAAGGTTGGTGACGTTGTAAAAGCAGGCGATGAGGTTGGTAAGATCGGCAGCACGGGTAATTCCACCGGTCCTCATCTTCACTTCGAAGTTCATGTTGACGGTGAAATCGTTAACCCCTTGCTCTTCGTAGATTACGAATAATATTAAAGCTCCGAATTGCTCGGAGCTTTTCTTTTTTAATATTTCAATAAAAAAAGAGTCGGCTTATACCGACTCTTTATTTTTCTTAAAGTATGGGTGCTTGGCAATCGCCTGCAATAAGGAGGATAAGCAAAAGGAGAATTTGTGCACCGAGGAAAATTGCACCGGACTTCATATCGGGCTTTTTGACCTTGATGTTCAATACGAAGCCAAGACCAAGCGCGAGAAGTGCAAGTCTGAAGATCCAAACTGTAACAGATGCGGGAATGAACGTGGTGAGTACGAATAAGGTGCTGATAACGATTGTCGACATCGGGATAGGAACACCGCGGAAGGTCTTCATGGGCTTACCCTGATTCTTAAAGGACAAGGTGTTGAAGTAAGCCAAGCGAATGGTGCCGCATGCGATAAAGAAGCAATAAATAAGTACGTCGAACCAACCGTCAAAGCCAAAGTTGTAAGCAATCACGCAAGGTGTAACGCCGAAGCTTACCGTGTCGCAAAGACTGTCAAGCTGAACACCGTAAAACATTTCATGAGGTGTACGGTTGGGCTTGGAGCGTGCGATCTTGCCGTCAAACGTGTCACAAAGACAAGCAAGGAACAACATGTAAATTGCATATTTAATATTTCCGTTAGCCGCAAGGAAGCAGGCAGTTACCGATGATATCAAACCAAAGAGCGTTACCGCATTTGCTATAGAGTAAAATCCGATAAACATAATATCCTCCAATTATTTATACCTATCGATGCTTTTCAGCTCGTAGTATAATTTTTTAAAACTTTCGTGTCTTGATTCAGCAATCAATCCCTCGGCAACCGCGTCTGCTATGCCGCATTCGTTTTCCTTCGTATGAGTGCAATCGGCGTATCTGCAACCGCTTTCATGTTCGAAAAACTCAGGGAAGAGATTGTGAAGCTCCTTATGATCTATTTCGCAATACAACTCGGTATTTACTGCGGTAAAGCCGGGAGTATCTGCAAGATAGGTGCCTTCTCCCAAAGGGAAAAGTTCTGTGGTGCGCGTTGTGTTCTTACCGCGAGCGATTTTCTCGGAAAGCTCGCCCGTTTCCAATTCAAGGAAGGGATACAGTGCATTGATAAGCGTTGATTTGCCAACGCCGGAAGCGCCGCATAATACACAAATCTTGCCCTTAAGAAGGTTTCGCACCTCCTCAATACCCTCGTTTCTTTTAGAACAGGTTTTTACGACAGTATAATGCGATTTGCCGTATATTTCGCTGATATCCGAGCAATCTGCAAGGTCGCTTTTCGAAATGATTATCGCACATTCAATGCCGTTTTTTTCGGCAAGAACTGTAAGTAGATCGATATTATAAAGATAGGGTGCGGGGTCCTTGGGTGCAACCACCATACAAAGAAGATCGATGTTTGCGACAGGCGGTCTTACCAAAAAGTTTTTTCTGGGGAGCAGGGAGGTTATAAATCCCTGCCCGTCACCGTTATCGCGGAACAAAACTCTGTCCCCTGCAAGTATTTTACCGTCGTTTTTGCGCACTCTTGTGCCCGAACGGCAATAAAACGTTTGATTTTCGGATTCAACAGTATAAAGCCCGTTAACACCCGAAAGAATTAATCCTTCCTTTTCCATTAACCCCCAAAACCGCCCTCTGTATTGCTGTTTTCGTTAATGTCGCTGTTTTCAAGCGAAGGATCCTCCGAAACACCGGGGTCAACTATATCCGCATAGTACTGAATAACCACGATCTCGATTTCAAGAAGCTCGGCGGTTATGGGAGAATCTGCGGGAACGCTCTGATATACAACAGTGCTTGCTCCGTCATAAAGGGGAGTGGTCGTGCATCCAAGCGTAGTCAACAAGGTGTCAAGAGTCATGCCAAGAGAAGGATCAAAGGTATTAATAGCCGCTTCAAGATAACCTCTGTCGGATTCTCTTGCTTCGTAATAGGTGGTAACAATAGAAATCTGCTTGTCGGGCGCCGCTGCGATCAGCATTGCTTGCGCTTCCTCGGGGGTAAGACCGATAAAGCTGGGAAGTGCGGTCTGGGGAATCGAAATCTGAATATTTACGATCGTGCCCTTGGGGCTTATGGTGCCGGGATCTAAGCTTTGCGAAATTACTCTGTTCGTAGCATCCGGCATTTCAACGTATTCAACCACAACCTCATATCCGCTGTAGGTCTTTGCATATTTGATTGCATCCGCCTCGGTCATTCCTATAAGATCGGGAAGCTTTGCGGTTTTGTCAGCAGCGTTTTTAGAGCAAACGTAAACGGTAACCGTGTCGCCGACCTTCATTTCACTGCCTTCGGGTGGGAACGTACCGATAACCTGATTGTTGTGGAAATAGGGGTTTTCGTTGTCGGTAACCTCCTCAAAAACACAAACAAGCTCAAGGTTCTTTAAAAGCGTGGTAACCGAGGTCTTTGCCATACCCATAACGTTGGGAATAAATACCTTCTTCGAACGGTTTACGGTGATCGAAGAAAAGTGAAGCTGTCCGCCCGAGCTGATCTTACTAACGTGACCGCCTGCCGGTTCGGTAGCAATTATCTTATTGTTTTCGACGTCGTCGCGTCTGTCGTAAATGATTTCGTCTACAACGAATTTTGCACCGTATTTGCCATTACGGAGATCATTTACAAGTGAATCGTTATAAAGCTTTTCGGTCAGATCGGGATAAGTGATTTCAACACTGTCGTCAACTTGAGCGAAAATACTTTCGACTGCAGGTGTAATAACCAAAACGGCAAGAATTATGGTCACAATAAAGAAGGGGATAGCAACGCCGGCGATTATCGGGAACATCGAACGGCTTACCTTTTTTCTCTTCTTTTTCTTTTTAGCGCCTGCGCTTGCTGTATTGGGCGAATCCTTTTTACCGCTGCCGTCACCGTTTCCTGCCTTGCGAGAAGCCTTTTTGCCAAGCGAAGAAGCGATTTCCTCGTCACCGTAAGGCTCGATTTCGGCGGTAGAGATCATATCGATCGAAACGATACTGCTTTTACCTGCACCCTCGCCTGCGGAATTAGGATTCATAGCAAAGATAACGTCGGGGTTGCGGAGCACCCATTCAATAGCCTTCGCCATAGTGTGTGCAGACTGGAATCTGTCGGAAGGGGATTTTTCCATCGCCTTAAGAATGATTTGCGAAACACCAACGGGAACGTCGAGAACGATATCTCTGGGATGAACAGGATCGTCATTGACCTGCATCATCGCAACCTCCATAGGAGTTTCTGCAGTA
>JAFYON010000054.1 GCA_017560145.1 Clostridia bacterium
AATAGTAAAATGCCCCGTGCTTGATATACGTAACACTATCGGGAATATTTATCTCTGTCAATGCACTGCAATAAGCAAATGCCTCGAACCCGATAGTTTCCACACCGTACGGGATGGTAACCTTTTTTACAAAGGTTTTTTCAAAGAACGACCTATAACTGATTTCAGTGACCGGCAAGCCGTTATACGTTGCGGGAATTTCGATCACCTCGTCATTGCAAGAACCGATGCTTACAAGCGTATATCCTTTTCCATCGCTGTTCAATTCATACTTGAAAACGATCGGGAGCTCTTTCGTTTTCAAGATTTCGCCGCACACCGTACAATCGGTATATTCCATTCCCTTTTCGGCATAGGTAGACTCTTTTCCGACCTTCCATTCACCTTCGGTGTGAGGAATAAGCTCTACTGTTTCCTGTACCTTCAAAACTGTGCCGCATAGCGAGCAATGACTTCCCTCGGTAAGGCCCGTTTCGGTGCAGGTGGAAGCAACCGCAGGATCGATAACGACGTTATGCGTGCATACTTCGGATGAAACGTCGTCGCTTTCGTCATCAACGCTGCTTTCGTCATCAACGCTGATTTCGTTGTCAACGCTACTCTCGTCGTCAACACTGCTTTCATCATCAACACTGCTTTCTTCATCGGAGTTACTTTCATCCACAGAAACGCTTTCGTCCACAACAACGCTTTCGTCGATTACAACGCTTTCCTGAGGCTCTAAGCTATTGATGTCACTGTTATTATCGACAGACTGTTGGTCCGACATAATGTCGCTGACAACAGGCTCGGTCACACCGTCATTACACGCAAAAAGCA
Organism: Clostridia bacterium; assembly: GCA_017560145.1. Classification (GTDB taxonomy): domain Bacteria; phylum Bacillota; class Clostridia; order Oscillospirales; family CAG-382; genus Coliplasma. The sequence goes on from JAFYON010000054.1 coordinate 820, forward strand.
TAAAAAGGCTTATAACCGTTGCCAACAATAAAATACACAAGCGTTTCATACGAAGCACCTCCGAAAAGTCGAAATCTGTCTTTATTTGATTATAGCACAGATCATTACATCTTGCAACCGAAAAAAACTACGCTTCCATATAAAAGAAGCGTAGCTTTAATTTTATTTATTCGTTACAACACTTCCGCCCCATTCAACGACGGTAAAGCCGTTTCTTTCGGTCGGTTGGAGTGCTTGCGGTTCAATATCGATTTCGGTTTCGGACGGGTAATATGCCATAAACACTCTTAAAAGGGTATCGGGTGTCGGTGTTACCTTCAATACCGCGCTTTCTGTATATGCTTCGGTTTGGAAGGAGATGACGTTATAAGCGTTGTTTTGCATCAAGGGAAGCCAATAGATTATAAATTCGTTTGCTTCACGTTCGTTTAGTCCGAGCTGAGCAAGAGCCTGCTCCAAAAAGCTTGCGGTGTCTTCACCCTTAACGCAAAAGCCATTTGAAAGATCCCATTCCGCATAGTTAATGCCTTCCCAATAGAGCGCGTAATAGCTTTTTCCGTCGGGGAAAGTAAGCGTTCCGTCGGGTTGAGCGATAAAATCGCTCCAGCCGTTTTCCTTGTAATCGGGATAAGTGCAGGTAAGATTACCGTTGAGCAAAAGCTCGGCACTGCAAAGGGTTTCAATTTCGGGATAGAAATAGATTATCGGTTTATAGCAAAGCATTAACGGCATAACCTTTTCGGCATATATACGGGTCGGATAGATTCCGTTTGCCGCCTTATATTTGGTGAACGTTACCTCGATTTCGGCATCTATTTCCCATTCATCAAACTGATCGGTTATTATATCGACCTTTTCGCCGTATTCGTTTTTAAAGCGCACGTTGCCGGACTCTATTTGAAGAATATTGGGTTCGATCTTTTCGATTATCTTTCCGTAAATATCTCCGTTTTCTACGGTTATAAGATCATCTTGATTATCTACGTCATCAACGCTTTCTGCAACGCTGATATTTTGTGAGGCTTCTTCATTTTCGGTGCATCCGAAAAAGGTAAGGCAGAGCGCAAGCAGTGTTAAAAGACTTATGATTCTTTTCATATTTATCTCCTATTTAACGTCTGTGAGCGTACCCATAAAAATTGGCATATTGTTAGCATTATCGATTATCATATAAACGAACGGGCGGTCGAGGGTTATCTCCCATTCGTACATCGGCGCACATTCATCCCACATTTCTACCTTGGTGACCGCGCCCGCCTTTGTGCCGAGCTCGTCGACCTGAATAAAGGTCTTGTGAAGCACGTCGCCGATAAAGATATTACCGTGAGTGCTTATTGCCATATCGGTAAAATCGGCTTTAAAACCGTCAAAAGCGGTCGGCATACCGAGCGATTTCAGAACGCCGTTCATCGAAAGCTCGTATTCATAGCTGAATTTCGGCATTACTGCGTATCCGCCCTTAATTTGCACGTTATTGAGCGCAGATTCGATATATTCGGGCGTAAGCGAATCGATATAACCGTAAATATCGTTTTCGTTGGGAAGAAGCGCAACGAAGGAATACTTTTTGTCCTTGTAATGCTTCATAAAACCCTTTGCGTTTTCGGTTTCGATATAATAGGACTCCTCGGAATGCATCATATCGACCTTTTTGGTTTCGGCGGAAATATTTGTAAAATCACGCTTTGCGATATCCGAAAGCAAATATTGCTTTTCCCATTCTGCATCGAAGCAGAGCGCGTTTATAAGGTACATTACGGTGTCGCCCGAGATACCGTCGACGATCTTATCGATCATCCCGTCGGTATTGGTTTTTACCCAATCGTTGATGTCGGTTACGGTTTGAGAATCGTTAAAATTCTTTTTAAATATCTGCGCGCCGTAATAATCTTTATTCTTTTCGAGGAAGGCTTCGTTTACGGTCAAACGGTCTGCCTCATCGCGGAACCAAATTGAATTCGCGATATGCATTTTGTATTTATCGTCCGTAGGAAGCAAGGAAACGTAGTTATTCAGATAGAGATTCAGTTCTTCGACGGTCATATCGCCGCAAAGAAGCTTTTCAATTTCGGATTTAGTTTGTCCCTTTGCGCCGTTTGCGGTCATCGCAAGTGCAAGCTCGATCGAAAGCGGCGAGATAAGAAGATCTTTGTTTTTGCTTTCCTTGCTCATCGCCTTGAAAAGGTCGACAGAAAGGCGAAGCTGTTGATATTCGGGATCTTGATTTTCGATTTGTGCGTATTCGGGAACTATATATCCGTTTTCTGTCAGAGCAAAATCGGCTGTTGCTATGCCCTTTTTGGTTTCGTTTTCGGATATATGGATATAGCATTCGGTCATCAAGCGGTAGTCGCCAAGCTTCGAAACGTCATAATAATTCGAAACGTTATATTTCTTCGTATGCTTGGACCTCGGCTCGAGAACGCGAGCGATTTCAATGAACGCATTCTCTTCCCCATCATCGCAGGACACCCATTTGCCGTCGACGTTTCGTTGAACCCAGAACATTTCGCCGTATATTACCTCGTAATCGGTATCGTTTTTCCAAAGCACATCGAGCGTTACTTTGCCGTTTGCCTCGGTAATCGCTAAGCTTTGAATCGATACGGCGGTCGCGTAGCTTATCTGCATATCCGCCTTATCATTGTCATTTTCGGGTCGAGATTCGTCCAAGATTTGCGATTCGGACTGATTTTCGGTTGCGGTTTGGCAGGCGGTGAGCAGCATGACCGCGCACAAAAGCATTGCTAAAAGTTTTTTCATAAGGACCTCCTTTAAGAATAAAATCCTATCAAAAAGTCATATTCGCTGTCGGTAAGCACCCATTTTTCGCCACTGTCTGTATTTTCAAGCGTGCTTCCGTAAAGCTTATACGATACTTTTTTTCCGTCGGAATAAGTGATAACGATATGCGTGACCTTTACGTCCTCTGTAACAGGCGCGTCGTTAATGGATTCGTCTTCTAAAAAATCCTCGGAGACTTCTACCTCGAATTCGGGATCTTTATCTTCCGAAGCAGACATTTCATACGTAGGCTCTTCTTCGGGAGAAGTGTTGTCGAAATCCTCGAACCCGTCTTGAGCATCAAGGCTTTTTAAAAATGAAGAAAGCTGATTAAGAGGCTTACCGTATAAGGTGACACTGTGCTCGCCGTTGCCAAGCTTTGCCGAAACCGCGACCGTCGAGTTCCCTCCGACAATGTAATCGGGCGCTCCTTCTGCGTATTCAAAATCCATGCTTTCAGATGCGCCGTTGTTTTGAAAAGAATCGCCGTAGGTGGGGGTTGTTTCGGCAAGCTCCGATCCAAAAATTCTGTCAAGCCTCGGAAACAGTGTCAACGCCACCGTAACACAAAGGCAAAGCGATAATGCACACGCTGTATATAACTTACGCTTTCGCTTTTTTTCTTTTATTCGATTGTCGCTTCGGCGGAGTATTTCCGCCTTTATCTGGTTATAATCTCTCATATATCTTCACCGTCATCATCAAGAATGGTGCGCAATTGATTTTTCGCTCTGTAAAGTAAATTGTCAACCTGTTTTTTGTTCTTTTTCAAAACCTTCGCCGCTTCGTCGTAAGACATATTTTCGAAATATATAAGATACACAACCGTTCGCATCTCCACCGAGAGCGTCGAAAGCGCCTTGTAAAGCTTCTTTTTTTGCTCGTCGAGAACAAGCGCATCCACGGGCGAAGCAATATCGGAGGCTTGCTCTTTAGCTTCGTCGAGTGAAGTGAATCTTATAGTATTTCTGTGTTTTATGTAATTTTTCGCGCGGCTTTTCGCAAGCATAAACAGATAGGTTTTAAGCGTAACCTTGAAATTATAGCGTTTTTTGTTGACTATAAGGTCGGACATCACATCGATAGCGATATCCTCCGCCGCTTGAAAATCGTTAATATATCCGTTTATGAAAAAAACTAAGCTGTCAAAATACTCCTTTACTATTTCGTCAAATGCCTCTTCGTCACCATTAAGAAAACGGCGGTAGCTACAAGCACCGTTATCCATTTTAGTTCCTCCGAAGTTAAGGGATCAACACCCTTTCACCTATTATACAACCGAAATCGAAAAAATCCTTATGATTTTTGCAAAAAAGGTGCGTAATTTTTTTACGCACCGTTTTTTAATCGTTTAACTCTTCAAGAAAGCAACGCTTGCGCGGAGCATTTCATAGATATCGTATTTACTTGCAAGCTCGGTCACAGAGTGCATGGAAAGTATCGGCACGCCGCAGTCGATGACCTCGATGCCGTAATGCGCGATATCCGCCGCAACGGTACCTGCACCGCCTTGGTCTACCTTGCCGTATTCGCCAACCTGCCATGCAACGCCTGCTTCGTCGAGAATGCGAGCGACCTTTGCCAAGGTTTCGGCAGATGCATCCGAGCAGCCGCTCTTACCGCGCGAGCCTGTATATTTGCTGATCGCAACACCGCGGTGGAGATAAACCGAGTTTGCCGCCTCGTAAGCATCGCCAAAGCAAGGATCGTAAGCGCCGCCTACGTCTGCAGAGAGGCAGATGCTGTTCTTCTTGCACGCGAGATAGTTAGCGCCGGTAGCCTCACAGAGCGCCTTGATGAAATCGGGATAGGTTTCGCTACCCAAGCCGGTAACGCCGTAAGAGCCGATTTCTTCCTTATCAGCAAGCATAACTATAGAGGTATGCTCGGGAATTTCCTCTGCATCGACAAGCGCGCGGAAGGAGGGGTATGCACAAATTCTGTCGTCATGACCGAAAGCGCAGATAAGCGAGCGGTCAAATCCGACCTCGCGCGACATCATTGCAGGAACCGCGGTGAGCTCTGCGGTGATAAGGTCGCGTTCGGTAATTCCGTATTTTTCGTTGAGGATAGAAAGCACCTTGAGCTTAACGCCGCCGTCGGTATCGAGCGGAAGCGAGCCGTTGATAATATTCAAGCCTTCGCCGGGGATAAATTCGGATGCGCCCTTGCTCATCTGATCCTTGCCGATGTGGGGCATAAGGTCAGAGATATAGAACACGGGATCGTTTTCGTCGGCGCCGATGCTGATATCGATTCTTGTGCCGTCAGCGCGGTAAACAACGCCGTGAAGCTCCAAGGGGATAGCAGTCCACTGATATTTCTTGATACCGCCGTAGTAATGAGTCTTGAAATATGCGATGCCGTTGTTTTCGTAAAGCGGCTGGGGCTTTAAGTCGAGGCGCGGATTATCGATGTGAGACGCGATGATACGGCATCCCTCGTCGAGAGGCTTTTTGCCGATAACTGCGAACATCACGCTCTTTTCGTGGTTTACATAACTAATCTTATCGCCTGCCTTGAGCTCCTGTCCGAGCGTAAAGGGCTTAAATCCCTTTGCGATAGCCTCGCCCTCGGTATAGTTTACAGCAAGACGTTCGATCTTTGCATTGTCGATAAAGTGGCGGTAATCCTTGATAAATGCTTCAACCTTTGCCAATTCTGCTTGATCGGAGGGCACCGACCAGCTTCTCTTGTATTCCAATTTTTCGGCGTCTTTTCTTTCCATTTCTTTAATCCTCGTCTTTATAATATAATTTTTTATACGTGTTGTAATTGCCGTTGACTTTGTTTACATAATTTTTTGTTTCCTCGAAAGGAATCTTTTTAAGGGTAACGCCGTCATCACTGTATTCGGGGTTTTCGAGCCAGGTTGCTACCCTGCCGTGACCTGCATTATAGGCGGCAAGAACGGTTTCCCAATTGCCGAAGCGGTCGTACAGATGACGGAGATAATAGGTGCCGTATTTGATATTCGTTTCGGGATCGTTAATCTCGCCGGTGGGGTTATCCTCATCAAGAAGACGCGAAAGCCAATCGAGAGTGTCGGGCATAAGCTGCATCAATCCGATCGCGCCGACGCCCGATCTTGCCTCGGGGTCGAAATTGCTTTCGGCGCGGATTACCGCATATACGAGTGCTTCGGGAACGTCAAACTCGTTTGAATATTTCGTAACGAATTCGGTAAATTCGCGCTGATAAAACAGCTTTTCGATATCGTCGACACACAGAAAGGCTACCGTCGCAAAAATTGCCAAGAGTATCAAAACAACTATCGCTTTTTGCATACCCTACCCCTTCAGCGCCTCGATAACGCCCCTTGACGCGTCGTAAAACGCCTCGACGGTCGAATCGTTATAGATGACTGTATCGCTGTGCTCGATAAGAAAATCGTTTGCAGGCTGATTTGAGAGGCGTGAGAGTGCCTGCTCTTCGGTTATTCCGTCACGTTGCATTATTCGCGCCTTGCAAAAATCGTCGGTCGCTATAACAGACACGATATGCTCGCATATTCCGTCGATTCCGCTTTCAAAAAGCGTGGGTGCATCGAGCAATACTATCGCATCGTCGGGCAGAGTGCTTAAGATTCTGTCGATCTCGATCCTTATGTGCTTATGTGTCACGGAGTTTAAGAGGTCAAGCTTTTCCCTATCCGAAAAAACGACCCTTGCAAGCTCTTTGCGGTTGAGGAAGCCACCGCTGATAAATTCGTTTCCAAAGCTTTCGCCGATTTCCTTTAAGCATTCGGTAGGCTTTGAAACAAGCTCCTTATAAACGGCGTCGCAATCGATAACGGTAATGCCTTGCTCTTGCGCAATCAGACAAAAGCTGCTTTTTCCGCTGCCGCTTCTGCCGCATAATCCAATCAGTCGCATTTGCCCAAAGCCTCCTCGATCTTTTCCTTCGGGAAGGAGCCTAAACGTAATATTTTCGGGGTTTCGCCGACAAGAGAAACTATTGTCGATTCAAGCCCAAGCTCACATTCGCCGCCGTCGAGAATGATATCCGCGATGTCCTTGACCGAATCGAGCCCGTTTGCGTCGGTGGCGCTTTTTTCGCCCGAGATGTTTGCGCTCGTAGCCGCAATAGGGCCGCCGAAGGCTTTTGAAATTTCAAGGAAATTGTTGTTCGATGGGAATCGCAAGCCGACAGTTTCGCCGCCCGATACGGCGATCGACGGAACGGCGCTTTTCCTTTTAACGACCAAGGTAAGAGGCCCCGGAGTGAAGCGCTTGATAAGCTCACGCGCGCGGTCGTCGAGAATTGCAACGCTTTCAGCCATTTCGATACCGTTGATATGCATAAGCAACGGCTTGTCATAGGGGCGTTGCTTTTTTTCGTACAACGCTTTTATTGCCGATTCGTTAAATGCGTCGACGCCGATACCGTAAACCGTTTCGGTTGGGAAAACGGCAAGACCGCCGTCCTTTAACGCTTTTGCGATTTCGGATATTGAATTTTTATCGGTCTGACGCTCGTTTGAAAATAAGATTTTTGCGGACATTTATCTCACCTCGCTTCAATTATATCACATATATATCCGATTTTCTACCGTTTGAAGAAAAAAACTATTGAATAACGCCTATTTGTTTGATATAATATTTGCGAATATTGATTATGGGAGAAAATTATGCCTATTAAGATTCCTATGGCTCTTCCTGCGGCAGAGGCGTTGATCAAAGAAAATATTTTCGTTATGGACGAGGCGCGCGCGGTAAAACAGGACATCCGTCCGCTTAAGATCGCCATAATGAACCTTATGCCGACGAAGATAGTTACAGAAACACAGTTTTTACGTTTGCTGTCCAACACTCCCCTGCAGTTGGATATCACTCTTTTAAATACCGCTTCTCATATTTCGAAGAACACCTCGGAGGAGCATCTTGCAACCTTTTACAAGACCTTTGACGAGGTAAAGCACGAAAAGTTTGACGGACTTATCGTGACCGGCGCACCCGTTGAGCTTCTTGATTTCAAGGACGTTGATTATTGGGATGAGCTTTGCGAAATGGTCGCTTGGGCGAAGAAGAACGTTTACTCGACGATGTACGTTTGCTGGGGCGCTTATGCAGGTCTTTATATCAATCACGGCATTGAAAAGATTGCGCTTGATAAAAAGGTTTCGGGCGTTTTCAGACACGAAACGCTTGTTCCTGAATACCCTCTCGTTCGCGGCTTTAACAAGCAATTTTCTGCCCCCCATTCCCGTTATTCGGGCGTCAAGCGCGAGGATATCGAAAAGGTTGACGACCTTCTTATCCTTGCAGAATCGGATGAAGCGGGCGTTTATCTTGTTGCAAACAAGAACGGACGTGAATTTTTCGTTACGGGACATTGCGAATACGATTTTGATACCTTGCGCAACGAATATGAACGAGACGTCAAAAAGGGCATCAACCCTGAGGTGCCGAAGCACTACTTCCCCGATGACGACCCCACAAAGACCCCCGTTTCGACTTGGCGCGCACACGCTCATTTGCTTTATGCAAACTGGCTTAACTATTACGTTTACCAGAACACTCCTTACGACCTTAACGAAATGCTTTAAGAACAAACAAAATGAGCAACCTTTATCGGTTGCTCGTTTTTTTATTTATCGGCGATATCAAACTTGTCTTTGATCATTTTTGCAACAGTTTCCGAAGATAGATTTGTATTGTCGATTTTAACGTAGCTTTCAAAGGGAATTTTTTCTTCATCGTAAGAATTCAAACGATGATGCTTGCTTGTCCTGCGCATTTCGGATTCACTGAATTCAATATTGCGCTTTGATTCTTTGTGATAAAGACGGTTTTCACTTTTGTTTCGCTCTATTCGTTCATCGAAGTCAGCGCATAGCTCGACCACATGACACTTTGCGCCGTTGCTTTTGAATAAAGTAATGAGATCATTCAAATAATCAAATTCGGATTGAACGTCAAAGTCGCACATAAATGTAAAGATCAAACCTTTGAAATCACCTTTTGCGAACAAGTTAAAAACGGTTTCACGTATTGTTTGGTTAAGTATTTTATATTCGGGATCAGAGAACTCAAAAAGTTTCAAAGCCAGCTCGATCGACATATGATTGTGAAATAATCTTAGTCCGGTTATTTTTTCAAGCTCTTGACCGACAGTCATTTTACCAACCGCGTGCGGACCGATAATTATTACCAGAGTTTTATCCATTTTACTCACCTCATAACTTTAAAACCGAATCAAGACATAACTTCAACGCGCATTCAATAGAGTTTTTACCCAAATTTCGTGCATCCCATTTTTCAAGATTGCAAAGTGTGTCGGCAGTATATAAAATCTGCCCGAACACAACGCTTCTGAATTGAGCACAAGCTGCAAGAGCAGAACACTCCATTTCAACCACGGAACAACCTTCTTGTTTTCGATATTCAACTTTTTCTTTTGTTTCTCTATAAAAACCGTCGGTTGTCCAAGTAATTACTTCTTGATAGCGCAACCCGTTTTCTTCAATGGTGCTTTCGATAGCTTTCAAAGCGTTTTTGTTTATATCGATAAAACGCGAGGGCGGAGCATAGTGATATGAGGTTCCCTCATCACGCAATGCTTTGGTAGGGACAAGAAACATTCCTTCGGGATAATCTTTAAGCGCGCCGCAGCAACCGCCCGATATAATTTTTCGCACACCGTATCCAATCAGCCAATCCATTATTTGTGTTGCAGGTGCCGCACCAACAGGTGCTTGGACAAGACATATTTCTTCGCCCTTATGGTTTATAACGTATATCGGAACGTTCTTTGTTGCGGATTCAAAGATCGCCACTTGCTTGGCATTGGTTATCTTTGCGTATTCATCAATATAATCGCTCAAGAACGCAAACACCGCATTTTCAGGAAGCGCAAGATCGAAACCTGCGTGCGTTGGCATTATTACTGCATTTTTGTCCGTGTCAAATTCTAAAATTGGTATTTCGTTTTTTATAATCATAACTTATTCCTTTCTCGAAACTGCAAGTAAGTGTCCCGATAAACCAATAATCTCTTCATGTGTATCTAACATTCTAACGGTTTTCATAAGAACTTCTTTTGTTTCTTTATTGGCTAATAATTCATCAAGGTTTGGGGCGAGCCATGCGCCGCCCATTACTCCGTGAACACTTTCTGTTTTGAATCCTCCACGCTGTAATTCTTCTTTTAGTGCTTTAACTGTGTGAAAATGAGAACTGCCTAACCCGTTTGAGATTTTTCTTTCGGGGTTTATATAACAGCCATCGGTTAATGATCGCTCAAACATTGATATGACATTAGGGTTGTCAAGCTCGCAAGCTTTATTGTCATCAAAATTGCGATATACAGTTATGCGATGAAGCAAACCGCCATAAGGAGTCAGCGCTGCTGTGAATAAAATGCCGTTATCTTTGAGCAAACGAAAGCTTTCTTTTATGGCGAGTATTCGTTCCTCATATTCTGTGATAGAATATAGCGGACCCATTAGTAAAACAGCATCTGCGCTTTTGCTTTTTCGAGATATTGAACGAGCATCGCACACTTCTGCTGATTCCAAATGAACATTGGGATATTCGTGTTTTAATTCCTCACTCATTTTGACATTGGTTTCCGATATGTCGAATAAATGCACCTCATATCCAAGCGACGCAAGCCACCAAGCGTATTCGCCGTAACCTCCACCTATGTCATAAATTACAGCAGGAGGGGCGGGCAGTTTATCTTTTAGTATTTCTTTTGTTCTCTCGAATTCAATAATTCCAATTCCTGTTCTTAAACGGTTTCTTTCTATTCCGGCATTGTATCCTGCCAGAACGGTGTTGTCGATTGTTTTCATAATTAACTCCTTGTTTTAGTTGTTGGTCGTTATCGTCATCTTGGTGAGTAGTGGTTTGTTCTGACAAAGTATATGCCTCCTTTTTCTAAAAATAAAAACAGTGTAAATCGATATCTCGACTTACACTGTTTATGTACTGCTATTCAATAAAACCTATAAAAAGATTATAATGAATTTAGGGTACGACAATGTAAGCCCAATGCAAGCCAATCATGACGATCCGCCTGGGGCATGTTCACGGTATTCATAAGGTTTTGGAACATATAAGCCATTGCCGTAATCCTTTCTTAGAATTTTTGTTAATATATCATACTTTTTTCGATTTGTCAAGCGTTGTTACACACTGTATTCCGTGCCCAAAAGTGCTGCGCCGATAATACCGCCGTCGCCGTGAAGCGAGGTGGTGACGACACGGCTTCTTGACGTTACTCGGTGCGGTGCGATAAGGTCGATAAGTGCTTGACCTTGGTTTGCGATACCGCCTGCGATAACGATGGTTTCGGGTTGGAAGATATGGGTTAGGCTATCAACACCGATCGCCAAGGCGTGACCGTATTCATCAAGAATTTTACTTGCTATTTCGCATCCCTGCTCTTTGGCATCGAATGCAGTCTTGCCGTCGATTCCGTTTAAAGCAAGCTTTGCAAGAATACTGTCGGGGTTTTCCTCGACAGCCTTTTCGACCGCTTCGATAAGCGCGGTTGCCGAAACGTAGCGTTCAAGACAGCCGTGAAGGCCGCATTCGCATTCGGGGCCGTTGCGGTCGATAGTGAAATGACCGAGCTCGCCCGCACGGTTATTACGTCCGCGCATAATGCGGTTATCCATAATTACCGCGCCGCCGACACCCGTGCCGAGCGTGATTATAAGGGTATCTACACAGCCCTTACATTCGCCTGCGGCTCTTTCGCCGATAAGGGCGCAATTGCCGTCGTTATCGATGAAAACGGGGATACCGAAGGCATCGTGAAGCTTTTGAACTACGGGCTCGTTACGGAACGGCAGATTGCCGGCGGTTACGACAAGACCTTTTTTGGGGTCTATACCGCCTGCAGAGCCGACACCGATAGCTTCGATTTCGTATTTTTCGATAAATTCGCGGCAATGTTCGATAAGATTGTTCATTATCTCCTCGGAGGTGGCATTTTCACCCGTTGGGAAACGAAGCTTTTCGGTAAGCTTAAAATCCGAATCGAGCGCCGCTATTTTAACGCTTGTGCCGCCAATGTCGACACCTAATCTGTATTTCATACTCTTATACCTTTTACAAATACGGCTTTGATATTCAGCTCGCTGTCGCAAACGATTATATCCGCTTGCTTACCTACCTCGATCGTACCGGTGATAGAATCGACCGACAATGCTTTCGCAGGGTTAAGTGATGCCATAATCGAAATATCACTTAACGGGATGCCCATCTTAAGCAGATTTTTTGCACCCGCTAGCATCGAAACACAGCTTCCTGCAATTCGTCCCTCGGCATTGCGGCAAATACCGTTCTTGACGGTACGCTTTCTTCCGTCGATCACAAATTCGCCGTCGCCCAGGCCCGACATAAAGCCGGTATCGCTTATGAGCGTGATATTTTCGGCGCCCTTTAAGCGGTATACCATTTTTATGGTTGCCTCATCGAGATGTACAAGGTCGCATATCATTTCGCAATTAACGCGGTCGTCGGTAAGCACAGCACCCAAAACACCGGTTTCACGGTGCGACAGAGGGCGCATTGCATTGAACACGTGGGTGGCACGGGTTGCGCCTGCGTTTATTGCTGCGATCGATTCGGCATAAGT
>JAFYON010000055.1 GCA_017560145.1 Clostridia bacterium
ACCCCGTTGCCCCCCTCTTTGCTGATCTCGACAGACTTCCCATCCCCGACTTTGATCTTTTCGATTACGACAACCTCGACAGTGTTAAGGTTGGTACCGCTATCGTTATGATGAGCCGCGGATGCAGATACAACTGTACCTATTGCGGTAACTCTCAGTTCAGAAACGTTTACCCCAACAAAAAGATCTATTCGCGCTTCCGCTCTCCCCAAAACGGTATCCTTTATCTCAAGACCCTTCTTGAAAAGCATCCCCAGATCAAGGTTATCAACTTCCGCGATGCTATTTTCAATATGATGCCCGATTGGACCGAGGAATTTTTGGCGCTCTATACCAAGGAGATCCATCTTCCCTTCACCGGCAACATCCGTTTTGACATTCTTACCGAGGAATCGGTGCGCTTGTTGAAGGAAGCAGGCTGCTATACTATCGATATGGGCCTCGAAAGCGGCGATCAGGAAATGCGTTTTAAGTATCTCAAGAGATATATGACCGATGAAATGATCATCAACTGCAGCAAGTGGTTCCACAAGCACGGCATTGCTCAGCTTACCTACAACATAATCGGTCTCCCCTATGAGGACAAGCACCGCGCGCTTAAGACCATCAAGCTCAATGCGAAGGCAGGTGCCGACCGCGTTATCCCCAATATCTTCTATCCCTATCCCGGCACAAAGCTTTACGATATTGCAAAGGAAGGCGGCTTTATTCCCGAGGGCGGTGTTTCGCCCGATGCACGCGTACCGCTCGTTCAGCCCCAATTCCCCGAACACGAGGTTTTGTATCTCCAGGCATATTTCTCTCACTTCGTAAGAAGATACAAGTGGGCTTACGCAATGCCCAAGTGGCTCGGCAAGCCTTATGAAAAATGGCTTGACCACCGTGCAACCGGCAAGCACGTTCCTTATAAGCTTCTCGTCAAGCTTCACGACGGCTATGCAAAGGTTCGCAACGGACTCAAAAACTTCCTTGTCGACCATCTTCCCAAGGTTTATATGAAGCTTCGTATGCTTAAGCACCGCAAGAAGGCAAAGAAAGTTTAATTATGGCAGGAATACTTTATATCGTACCTACCCCCATCGGCAATATGGGTGATATGACTCCGCGCGCAAAGGAGATTCTCGAAAACGTCGATTTCGTCGCAAGCGAGGATACACGCGTCGGAGGAAAGCTTTTGATGCTTCTCGGCATTAAAAAGCCGCTTGTGAGCTATCACGAGCACACGAGCAAAAACGCTACCGATTCGATAATCGAGCGCATCAAGAGCGGCGAAAGCTGTGCGCTTATTACCGATGCAGGCACGCCTGCGGTAAGCGACCCCGGCGAAAAGCTTGTAAGCGCCTGTGCCGAGGCAGGTGTCGAGATAACCGCTTTGCCCGGCGCCTGTGCGGCGGTAACGGCGATCTCGGCTTCGGGATTGGCATCGAGAAGATTCTGCTTCGAGGGCTTTTTGCCCGAAAACAAGCGCGAAAGACGCGAAAGGATCGAGGAGCTATCCCGTGAGAAGCGCACCTTTATCCTTTATATCTCTCCGCACGATATCGACGGCTATCTCCCCGAATTGGCAGATAAGCTTGGCGACCGCAAATGCATTCTCGCCAAGGAGCTTACCAAGATCCACGAGCGCTATTTCCGCGGTACGGTAAGCGAAATTGCCGAAAAATTCCAAACCCTCTCCCCCTCTGAAAAGAAGGGTGAATACGTTATGATCTGCGAGGGTATGAGCGAAGAAGACGCATTCTGGAAGGATATGTCTGTCGAGGAGCACGTCGAGCACTATATTTCGCTCGGACTTTCAAAAATGGACGCCTGCAAGGCAACCGCGCGTGACCGCGGTGTCGGCAAGGGCGAAATTTACAAAAGCGTAAACAACTGAAAGGACTGTTTTCATGAGATCTTTCGGGATCAGATTTTTAATAACTCTCCTCATTTTTTGCCTTGCTTTTCCCGTTTTTGCGGTTAACGCTCAAGGCGAGGCAGTAGAAATTGCTTTGTCATTCGACGGCGAGGCATACCGCGGCGGTACGATGATGCTCACCGTTTCGGTTAAAAAGCCGACCGTTGCACTTGCAGGGCTTGAATTCACACTTGAATACGACAGCAAATACGTAAAACCTCAAATTGTAGAAAACAACGAGGACGTGCTTGAAATGGATGCGCTTGTCACCTCGAAGCCCAACGGCTGGGAGCAGATAAGCAGCCACAAGGAGGGCGTTTATACCTTCCGCTTTGCAATGCCCGACAACGGCTCGGATCTGCTTGACAATGCAAACGAGCTTGTGTTAAGCATTTCCTTTACCGTTCAGGCGGCAGGCTCGTTTAATTTCGACGTTGCGGACGGAAGCGTCTTGGCTATAGCAAACGATAAGGAATGCACGGCTTATTCCGGCAAGGGCAGTAATATTTCGGTCGTTGCCGCGAGTGAGGCACAAAAGATAGGAATCGTCTTCAAGGGCGATGACACCGCCAATGAAAAGGGCGAATATCTGCTTCGGATCGAGGCGTTGAACCTCGGCGATGCAAGCGGCATCGTTGCGCTTGAATTCGACGTTACTTACGACAAAAGCGTTTTTGCACCCACGGTAAAGAGCAACGAAAACGAAGAAATGAACGTCTTTATGCAGGATATGCCGGGCGATTGGGAGCAAATGTGCTCGTTTGACGAAGCAAATGGCAAATATACCCTTCGTTTTGCCGCAAAGAATGCAGAATCGCTTACAAACGCAGACGTGCTTAAATCCGGCAAAAGCGCAATTCTTTCCATCCCCTTTAAGGTTATCGGAAGCGAGGGCAACGTCGCTTCGTTTACGGTCGATTCACCTTCCGTTATCGGCTTGAGCTGTTCAAACGTCATTCTCACCGGCACCGGAGACGTTAAATCGGTTTCGATCGAAAAGGCACCCTCGGGAACCATTCCCGACGAGCTTGGATATATTATTAAAGACGGCTTTTTGATGTACGTTGACGAAAAGACCAAGGTTACCGATTTCTTAAAGCCCTTAGGCTCTAACTTTTCGGTAAATTCCAAGGGCGATTATATTTGCACGGGCGATATACTTACCGACGGCAACGCCATTAATCTGACAATAATCGTCCGCGGCGATATCAACGGCTCGGGCGATATCGAAAAATACGATTACATTCTCGTAAAGCGCTATTGTATGAACACGATTACGTTTAGTGATGCTCAGCTTCTTGCCGCAGATGCAACCAACGACGGCAAGATCGACAGATACGATTACATCCGAATCAAGCGCCACTGTCTTGGTACTTTTGTTATAAAGGAAGACCGATAAACTATGATCAAAAGGTTTTTTGCCGTTGCTTTTGCGGCTTTGATGATTTTTTCGCTTACTGCCTGCACGGCTCAATACGAAAAGGCAGATAAATACGCAAACAACTTCATTTCGGCGCTCTGCCTTGGCGATGAGGCGAAAATGAAGGAATATACTCACCCCGATTATACCGAGCAAGCCATTCCCGACGAAGCCTTTTATGAAACGCTTGCCACCCAATTTTTCACTGTCGGCAACGAAATGACGGCATTGAACGGCGTAGGCAAGGCAGAGTTCGAGAATGCCGATGCGTTCGACGGCGAAACAATGAAATGCACCTATGTTGCACGCGTCAACGAGCTTTTTTACACCGTAGAGCTTATCACTCTCGAAAACGACAACGGTTACGGCATCGTTTCCGTTGCGATGGTACTTAACACCGATTTAGATTATTATTTTCAAGGTGAATGATGAAAAAAATTTCAACGACCTTCAAAAATTACACTTTAATAACTATCGGATGCATACTTTTCGCGGCAGGCGTTTCGATCTTTCTCGAGCCTAACCAGCTTGCTTCGGGCGGCGTTTCAGGTCTTGGCATCATTCTTAACAGCTTTTTCGACTTCATCCCCGTAGGTATGTGGGCGATCATCTTCAACGTGCCGATAATGATCTGCGGAGTTTGGAAGCTTGGCGCAAAAATCCTTTTGCCCACCTTCTATGCTCTTGCGGTGAGCTCGGGCGTGATGACTCTGCTCGAATTGTTCTGCCCTCCCCTCACTCACGATCCTATGCTCGCGTGTGTGGGCGGCGGTGTGCTTGTTGCGGCAGGTGTAGGCCTTGTTTTCCGCGGCGGCGCAACCACAGCCGGCACCGATATTATCGTAAAGCTTTTAAGACTTAAATACCGTCATATTTCGACCGGCGCGATCTTTCTTTTTGCAGACGGCTTGGTATGTCTTGCATCGGGCTTTGTTTTCAAGGACTTCGAAAACGCGCTATATGCGGCGATCGCGTTGTTCATCCAGATGTTCGTGCTCAATATGGTGCTTTACGGCTCTGACGAGGCGAGAATGGTTTATATCATCAGCGACCGTGACGAAATTATTGCAAAGCGTCTTCTTGAGGAGATCGATGCAGGCGCGACCTATTTGTACGGCAACGGCGCATACACCGGCAAGGACAGAAAGGTGCTTATGTGCGCGTTGAAGATGCGTGCAGTTCCCCAAGCGCGTGAGATAATCCGCCAGGAGGACAGCGATGCATTCGTTATCGTTACCAAGGCAACAAACGTGTTCGGCGAAGGCTTTAAGAGCCACGTTGAGGACGATCTATGATACGCGAAGCAATCGAAGCACTTCCCTCGCTTATTGACGCGCTTCGCTCGGAGAGCCGCAAAATTTTCCTTTACGGAATGGGCAACGGCGCAGAAAAGATTTATTCTTATCTTTCAGACCGCGGCATTGAGATCAACGGCGTTGTAGCGTCGGACGGGTTTGTGCGAGGTCAGGATTTTTTGGGCTTCAAGGTAATTTCGATCACCGAGGCAAGCGAACAATACGGATCGCTTTGCTTGGTGCTTTGCTTTGGGCTCGAGGGCGAAAAATCGCATTTTTTAGCCGATCTGGCAAAAAAACACCGTATACTTTCGCCCAATCTTCCGGTTTTCGGCGAAGGTGCCTGCGACAAGGATTTTATTTTGCAAAACGCAGAATCCTTTGAGCGCGTTTATGAAATGCTCGCCGATGACGAATCGAAGGAAATATTTTTAAACCTGCTCAAATATAATACTACGGGCGAGATCGCTTTTCTTGAAAAGGGCAAGACGCTTGATTGCCCGAAGGAATTTTACAACCACGAAAAAAGACATATCGACGTCGGCGCTTACGACGGTGATACCGCCATTGAATTTGCAAGCCACAGCGATAAATATAAAGATATCGTCGCTTTTGAGCCCGACGTGCTCACCTTCCGCCATTTCAAAAGAAATACCGAAACCATCCGCGATTGCATTGGCATAAACGCCGCAGTCGGCAGATACGACGGCAGCGTTTCGTTTGCATCGGGCGGCGGAAGAGCATCGCATTGCGAAGCGGAGGGTGAAAATAAGATAGACTGCGTTTCTATCGACAAATTCTGCGGATTCACGCATATCAACGCAAACGGCATACCGGTCGGAAGTATCAAGATCGATGCCGAGGGTATGGACGAGGACGTTATCTGCGGCGCCGTCAATACGGTATATTGCTGCAAGCCGCATCTTGCGGTTGCGCTTTACCACCGCGCGGGAGATCTGATCGACCTGCCGTTGCTTATAAGAAAGCACTACCATAAGTATGAATTTTATTTAAGAAAAAAGGAATACGTCCCCGCTTGGGATATATTCCTATATGCGATAAAACGGTAAAATACGGAGGTATTTTAATGTCTTTTAAGGAAATAAAGCCGTCGGATATCAACGGCTCGGTTTTTACGGACATCGGAAGCAAATGGATGCTGATAAGCGCACAAAAGCCCGACGGAAGCATTAACACAATGACCGCAAGCTGGGGCACTATGGGTGTGCTTTGGAACAAAAACATTTTCGTTTGCTTTGTAAGACCGCAACGCTTTACTCACGAATTTACCGAGGCAAGCGACAAAATATCGGTTTCGTTCTTCGGCGAGGAGCACCGCGAGGCTTTAAGGCTTTGCGGCAGAGTAAGCGGCAGAGATTGCGACAAGATCGCACTTGCAGGCATCACACCGATAATCAACGAAAACGGTGTTGGCTTTGAAGAAGCGGAAAGAATAATTTACGGCAAAAAGATATACGTTGGCAAGCTCGACCCCAAATGCTTCCTTTCGGAGGATATCGAAAAGCATTATAATGGCGACTACCACACCGTGTATATTTGTGAAATAGAAAAGATTGAAGAAAAGGAACAATAAACCATGCGCATCAACGAGCTTATAACCTCTATAAATAACGGCGATTACGATATATCGATCAAAAAGCTTTATCCCAACAAGGATATCATCGACAGAAGAGAACGCATTATCAAGCTTGCAAACGATTTTTGCGAGCTTTACGGTGATATGGACGTAACACTCTTCTCGGTTCCCGGCAGAACCGAGCTTTCGGGTAACCATACCGACCACAACAACGGTCGCGTTCTTGCCGCAAGCGTTGATATCGATATTATCGCCATCGCATCCAAGGTCGAGGGCAACACCGTACGCATTAAATCGGTGGGCTACCGCGAGGATGCCGTTGACATTTCCTGCCCCTCTCCCGAAAACGTTCGCAAGGGCAGCTCCTCGGCAATAATCTCGGGCATTGCCGATTATTTCAACAAGCACGGATACGTATCGGGCGGCTTTTACGCTTATACCACGAGCGACGTTATGACCGGTTCGGGACTTTCGTCCTCTGCGGCATTCGAGGTTATGTGCGCACGCATCTTCTCGGAATTTTATAACGAAGGCAAAATTTCCGCAATGGAGCTTGCAAAGGCAGGCAAGCACGCCGAAAACGAATTTTTCGGCAAGCCCTGCGGACTTATGGACCAAGCGGCTTGCGCTTCGGGCGGTTGCTTGTGGATGGATTTCGAGAACAATACCGACCCCCAAACCGAAAAGATCGATTTTGATCTCGCAAAATACGGCTACTCGCTTTGCATCGTGAATACCGGTGGCAACCACGCCGACCTCACCGAGGATTATGCCGCTGTTCCGAGCGAAATGCGTTCGATCGCCGCACTTATGGGCAAAACCGTTTTGCGTTGCTGCGACGAAGCAGACTTTATGGGTAGGATCTCTTATCTCCGCACCCTTGTAGGCGACCGTGCGATTATGCGCGCGATGCACTATTTTGCGGAAAACAAGCGTGTTGACGCCCAAAAGGACGCACTCTTGAACGGCAAGATCGACGAATATTTGAATCTCGTTACCGCGTCCGGCAATTCCTCGTTCAAGTTCCTTCAAAACGTGTTTACCACCCACAACGTAAGCGAGCAGGGTATTTCGCTCGCGCTTGCAATCACCGAGCATTTCGGTGCGGTTTGCCGTGTACACGGCGGCGGCTTTGCAGGCACCGTTCAGGCATACATCCCCACCGAAAAGGTTGCCGACTACAAAAAGACTGTCGAAGCAGTATTCGGCGAAAACGCTTGTAACGTTTACACCATCCGTCCCTACGGCGCGGCTGTGGTAACCAAGGAAGAAATTATAGGTTAATGGAAAAAGCAAGGGTTTATATGCTCTTTTCCTCGTCAAAGGGGAACTGCGCATACATAAAATACGGCAGAGACGAAATCCTTATCGATTGCGGCGCATCGGCAAGAACGATCGATTTGGCGCTTAAATCGATAGGAACGAGTCTTTGCAAAATAAACGCCGTGTTCATCACTCACGAGCATAGCGACCATATACGCGGACTGAACGCATTATCGAAGCATATAAACGCGAAATTCTATGCACCCGAGGGCTGTTGTGATTATATCGCAACCTATATGCACAACTCGAAAAGAGCTGTTGGGCTTGTTTCAAACACTCCTATAAAGCTTAACGATCTTGCGATCTGCCCAATACCCACTCCGCACGATGCGCGCGGAAGCGTTGGGTTCCGCATTCTCGCAGGCGAGGAGAGGATCGGATATTTCACCGATATCGGGCACCTTTCGGAAGGGCTTTTGCGCGGACTTTCGGGCTGCGAAAGAGTTGTTATCGAATCGAATCACGATATCGAAATGTTAAAAAACGGAAGCTATCCTTATTCGTTAAAGCAACGCATTCTCGGTGCAACGGGTCACCTTTCCAACGAAACCTGTGCCAAGCTTCTTCCACACCTTGCAAACCACGGCAGCAGATCGTTTATGCTTGCGCACTTAAGCGAGGAAAACAACACTCCCGAAATTGCATACAACGAATGTCTTTGTGCGCTCACCGAGGCCGGCTTTAAGGTTAACGCGGAAGGCGGAATCGGTCTTAAGGTCGCACCCGTGTGTGAAATTGCAGAATTAATTTGAATCAAACAAAAAGACGAAGAATTCATCTTCGTCTTTTTGTTTTTGAATTCAAGTTATTGTTAAACTAACCCTTTTTCCTGTCGAGTCTTATCATACCGATAACGATCGAGAACATAGCAAGGATCTCGCAGATAATTCCGCCCAACGCGAAGTTAAACACGTTGTATATCAACCACGAAGGACTGCTTATCAAGCCCATTTGGCGCATGGTTTTGGGGGTGTTGAGATAAAAGGCGATGCCCGTTGAAAACATACCGATAAGCGGCAAAAATTCGATAATAAAGTTAAACAGCGTCGGCTCCTTGTCGAATACCAGGAAGGAAAGCGCGTACGCCAAAATATAAAACACGCCGAACACGAAAAACCAAACGAGCTTATCTGCGCGGAAGGTCTTGCGGTTTGTGTATACGAATGCACGGCAAGCGCCGATTAGGTTCAAAAATCCGCCTGCAACCGCGCCTATCATAAACATATTCACGGCAAAAAGCACGTTGCCGCAAAGCTGCATTATAATAATGTTCTTTTGACTTTTCTGCTGAAAGGAAAGTATGATCATCGCCATTGCGACAATCCCTATCGACTGTGCGATAATATCGTAAGCTTCCATAGCCACCTCGAAAAATAGCTTGCATTAATGCCTTGATTGAAGGACAATTCATAATATCACATTTAAAAACGAATTGCAATACGCGATATTTTGTGATACAATAAATCGAGGTGATATTATGAGCTATGAAAAGCTGTCTTCGACGGTTGAAAACCAAATAATCGCCGACCGAGAAAGCGGAAAGGCATCGCCGTTTGCTTTTTCGGCAAAAAACGCTTTGCGCCGCGATATGAATCACGATCCGAACACAACGCTTCGCTCGGCTTTCATCCGCGATACCGAAAAGATACTTCATTGCCCCTACTATAACCGCTATGCCGACAAAACACAGGTGTTTTCATTTTATAAAAACGACGATATAACACGCCGCGCGCTTCACGTTCAATTGGTTTCGCGCGTTGCACGCACGATCGGACGTGCTCTTAATCTCGAGCCCGATCTTATCGAGGCAATATCTATCGGACACGATATCGGTCACACCCCGTTCGGACACGCGGGCGAAACCTATCTTAATTTGCTTTTTTACGAGCATGCAGGCAGGCATTTTTCGCACAATATCCATTCGGTGCGCGTGCTTGACGAAATTTTCCCCTTGAACCTCACGCTACAAACGTTGAACGGCATCGCCGCGCATAACGGCGAAAAGGAGCTGACAAAATATATCCCCGAGCCGATACGGGATTTTGACGAATTTGACCGCCGTATCGAGCGTTGCTATATCGACCGTGCAAACGCACGGCATATTTTGCCCGACACTCTCGAAGCCTGCGTTATGCGCATTTCGGATATTATTGCATATCTCGGCAAGGACCGTCAGGATGCCGAGCGCGCCGATATAACGTTAACGGACGGATTTACCGAAAGCGTTATCGGAAGCAAAAACGCCGAAATGATAAACAATCTTACCGTAAACATTGTCGAGCACAGCTACGGCAAGGATTATATCGAAATGGACGAGGCACATTTTTCGGCGCTTCAAAGGGCGAAAAACGATAATTATGCCCGTATATATAAGAACGACGCGGTAAAATCGGTTTTCGAAAATATGATCGACCCGATGATGCGCGAAATTTATTGCAAAATGCTCGACGACCTTATAAGAGGCAACAAGAATTCGCCGATATTCAAGCACCATATAAGCTTTATCGAGCGAATGCCGTTCAGAAGAAGAAAGCCCTATTCCGAAACAGAACCGAACCAGATCGTCGTTGACTATATTGCAAGCATGACCGACGATTATTTCATCGACCTTCACCACCACCTTTTCCCCGACAGCATTTACAAAATCGATTATAAGGGATATTTTGATAACAATTCGGAGCTTTAAAATGAAAAGATACGTTATTGTCGGCGGCGCGCCGATAAGCGATTACGAAAATATTAAAAATCAGTTTCGCGACGATGATTTCTTTGCCGTTTGCGATTGCGGATTAAGACATATCGAAAAGCTTGGCATAACGCCCGACCTTATTATAGGAGATTTTGATTCCTTCGAAAGACCGAACACCGAAATCGAAACTATCGCACTCCCGCGCGAAAAGGACGATACCGATACCTTTTTTGCCGCAAAAGAGGGCGTTAAGCGCGGATTTGATGAATTTTTGCTTCTCGGCGTAATCGGCGGCAGGCTTGACCACAGTCTTGGAAATATTTCGATACTTTTATATCTCGATTCGTTGGAATTAAAAGCAAAAGCGGTTGACGATTATTCCGAAATGGAAATAGTTTCTAAAAAAGCCGCTTTTGTCGAAAGCAAATATCCCTATTTTTCGCTTTTGAACATTACCGGCGTGGCAAAGGGAATAACGATCAAAAACGCGAAATTCCCGCTTGAAAACGGCGAAATAAATTGCGATTATCAATACGGTGTCAGCAACGAAACTATTAATAACTCCCCTGCCGAGGTTTCGGTCAAGGAAGGAAAATTGCTGCTTATCAAGGTCATAAAAGATTAAAAAATCAAGGAGAGGAAGCCCTCTCCTTTTTTGCTTATTCTTCTGTCGGTTCTTCGATATCCTCAAGCTCGTAAAACTTCGAGTTAAAAACGGCGACGGCTTTATCGGGCTTATCGTCGTATACCAAAACGTAGCAAGCGTCACCCTCTGAATTTAAATATGTTTCCTCCAAGGAAATTACAACGCGACCGCAACGACAAAGATAC
This sequence comes from Clostridia bacterium, assembly GCA_017560145.1. Lineage (GTDB taxonomy): Bacteria > Bacillota > Clostridia > Oscillospirales > CAG-382 > Coliplasma. Next base: position 11,053 of record JAFYON010000055.1, read on the forward strand.
ATCGCGTGCTCGTAATAACCGCGCCAACCATGCATTCCGCGTTTATAAACGTATTTATCGTCAGTAACGACTCGCTCAATAGTATCGGTTATCAACGAATACGAGCCACCGACGGTTTGCTTCATCTTGATGTATTCCAAAACAATTAATATCGCGCATACGATTACCGGAAGTGAACCAAAAACGTATATGATAACCATATCCGTGCTCTTCTCAAAATCAAATATTTCGGTTATTCCGATGCCGAAAAGTATGCCGATACCGCTCGAAACGATCATTACAACGAAATAAAACACAAAATTCCATTTGTGCACCGCAATAAGCGCTTTGTGTGTTGCTTTCGGTCTTATCTTCTTCTTTCCCTCTTCCTTTTCACCATCGTAAAGGTTCGGGCTTTTATAATTTGCCATATTCACACCTCAGCTTTCCGAGGTGATTATAGCACAGTTTTACGCATTAGTCAACAACGTTTTGCTTTTCGATCATTCTTGCGATCTGGCGTTCAAAGAAAACAACGTAATTTTCATAAAAATAGTTGCAGTCGTTGGTCGAATTCCCGATTATCGCAATAAGCTTCAACGCCTTTTCGACCTCTTCGATCGCCGAAGCGATGTCATCATTCGCCTCGTAGCATTCGGCAAGGTGCCACATCATCTGAATAAGGTTTTCAAACGATACCCACTTTTGCTTTTCGGCGGCGTCGAGCTTTATATCACCGTCAAAAAGATATGCGATCTCGGTAAGCCTTGTAAAATATATTTCGGGGATCTGATCGATCGCCATTCTTGCGCTTTGCATATCCCCCTTTGCTTTATATGCATAAGCCATAAACCGCAAAGCATCGTAAATAATGCTGTGGTCGGTCGCCTTGTCGATAAGCTTTGTAGCAACCGCAATGGTTTCGTCGGGGTTGCCCGTGCAATCGATAACGTAAAGCAGATTATTAAGCAGAATATCGTTTTCGGGGTACTTTTTCAAGCCCCGTTCCAATATTCTGCGGCTTTCCTCGGGGTCGCTTTGGCGGTATTTATAAGCCTCGTCGGCGATTGCTTCGACATCTGATTCGATCTGCTTTAAATTAAAATCGAAAAGCTCGTCCATCGAAACCGAAAAATAAGCCGCAAGCTTGGGCGCAAGTGCAATATCGGGCAGAGCGATACCGTTTTCCCATTTGGAAACCGCCTGGAACGATATGCCGATGCTTACCGCAAGCTGCTCTTGGGTAATGCCGCGCGCCTTTCTTAATTCCTTTATTTTGTTTCCTATATTCATAAAAGCTCCTAAATTCACAGAGTTTTTACAGTATAGCATATATTTTTAGGTTCTGCAATAACTTCGCAAGCGATATATTTCGCTCCTCGGTTGAACAAAAAAGGTTTTGCTTGACATTAAAGGCGCTAAATATTAAAATATAGTCAGTTAATACTTCGGAGGAATAACGGTATGGAATCAAAAGTAAAGGCATTAATCGAGGCAATAAGCAACGACAACCCCGGAGTTGAATCGATTGCGCTTTGGCAGGACGGCGAAATGAAGATTTTGCATCGCTATACGCCAAAAAGAACTCGCCTTATTTATTCCCACACAAAAAGCTTTATCTCTACACTTGTGGGCATTGCAGTCGACGAGGGTAAATTGACGCTTAACACCAAGCTTGTCGACGTTTTCCCCGAATATAACGATATTATCACCGACGAGCGCGTTAAGCAAATCGAGCTTAAGCATCTTTTAACGATGAGCTCGGGATTCGGAAACGCGTTTCTTATGAGCTCCAACCGTCGCAAGGACGAGGGTTATCCCGATTACGTCGGATATATGATGCAAAAGGAAATGAAATATAACCCCGGCGAAAAATTCGTTTACTCCAACGCCGACACCCACCTTTGCGGTTGTATGGTTCAACGCGCCACGGGCACGATGCTTTTGAAATACGCTCACGACAAGCTCTTTTCAAAGCTTGGAATGGGTTTCCCCGCTTGGGAGACCGATCCTGACGGCGTTGCCTTTGGCGGCAGCGGTCTTTATCTCGACGTAACCGAAATGATGAAGCTCGGTATCCTTTATCTTAACAAGGGCATTTTTAACGGCGAGCGAGTTGTATCAAGCGAATGGGTGCGCCTTGCCTCGAGCAATCAAATACCCACCGGTCACGAAACGCTTTGGCACGGTCAATACGGATTTCAATTTTGGTTGGTAGGACAGAAAAAGGGCGCGTTCAGAGCCGACGGTATGTACGGTCAGTTTTCCATCGTTCTGCCCGAGGACAACGCGGTTATCGCAACACAGTGCTGTGAAGAAAACGACGTCGGCAAATTTGTCGATATGATCATCGAATACACAATGAAGTAGGTTTTCATATGAAGCTTCTTATTATTACAAAAAAAGAAAACGACCTTTCTTTAATACTTTCCTCTTTCTGCGAAGCAAAAATTCTTGCGCCAGAAAAGGCAGAATACGAAGATATTTTGTCGTTTGACGCTATGGCGATACTTGGCGGAACCGACAGCAAGCCTATGATGCTTAACCCCTATCTTCGCAGTAAAGCCGAAGGCTTTGCAAAAAGCGGCAAGCCGATTTTTCTTGAATTCGTTCCTTCGTTTTCCTGTATATATTCCGCACAACCAACAAAAATCACGTCGCACCGATTGGTTTCGGTTTGCGATGTATCAGATGAGATCAAATGCGGCGATTTGCTTGACAGTCGTCACAACGATTATATCCGTCCGCATTTTCTTATGCCCGACACAAAGGCGTTGATGTATTATCATCAATACACCCCCGCGCACGATAAATTGAACAAAGAAGGCGGCGAGCTTGTATCGAACGATATCGCGCTTTTCTCCTATGGCAACGTTCTGTTTTGCTCCTTCCGTATGTGCGATTATCTAAAAGCCGCGTTTGCGCCTGTTTCGCGTTGGAATTCGTTGGTCGAATATATTTGCGAATTTTTGGGTATCGAAAAGCCGAAGGAATTCGCAACGCCCTCTTATACCGCAAAGGGCAAGCTAAACGGAGATTTCTTTGAAGAATTGAAAAGCTGCACGGACAACAGTCTTGCGCTTTTAAAGAATTTCCTTGTCACCCCCGACGGAAAATACGGCATCCGCGAGGGCTTGAGCCATAACATTCTCCCCGACGGAACAAGACTCGGCGCAGATTATGTCCGCACCGACTGCACGGGCGAGGCGGCAGGAGCATTTTTCTTCTCGTTTGACGATAAATTAAAGCAGATTGCCGAAAATATGTATTCGCTTTGCTACGGACCGCTTACAGTTCACGACGGCGAATACGACGGAATGGTTCGTTGGACCGAGGAAGCATGGGAGGTTTGTTATCAGGACGACGTTGCCCGTGCGATAATCCCCTCGTTGTTGCTTGACTATTTCGGCATTTCGGACAAATACAGAAGCAACGCTCATAACGCGCTTAAATTCCTTTGCGAAACGACCTGCAAGGACGGACTACGCCCTGCACGAACCGACGTTTTGGAATTTATGAAGAGCGGCAAGCCGATACGCTCGCTTACCGAAGAGGAAAGCGGACTTGCAAGCGCACACTACAACGCATATTACAGTGCCGCACTGCTTTTGGGTTATATTACAAACGGCAACGAGGAATTTAAAGCCGTTGGCGTTCGCGGTTTGGAAACGCTTATGTCCAAATATCCCGAAACGGTTCGCGAGCATAGCGAAACGAGTGAGCTTTGCCGTCTTATCCTTCCTCTTGCGATACTTTTTAAAGCAACGGGCGAGGAAAAGCACAAGGAAATGCTTTACCGCGTGTTTAACGATCTTCAAAATTACAAGCACGAAAGCGGCGGATTTGCCGAATGGGATACGGGATACAAGGCTTCTTGCTTTAACAACGCAGGTGGCGAATGCTCGCTTCTTGCACAAAACGGCGATAACGTTGCCGATCTGCTTTATTCGTTGAACTGGCTACCGTTGGGCTTTGCACTTGCTTGGCAGATTACGGGCGACGGTATATTCTATACCGCTTGGCAAGAGATTTGCGAATTCTTTATAAAAGCGCAGCTTGTTAGCGAAAACGAGCTTGTAAACGGCGGTTGGTGTCGAGGAATCGACCTCGATCGACTTGAATATTGCGGAATTCCGCACGACGTGGGATGGGGGCCTTGCTGTATCGAAACCGGTTGGACGGTTTCCGAAATTACAATGGGTATGCTCGTCGGCAAAGCGCTTAAAGAGGGTAAAATTAAATAAAAAAGAACGGAAGACTTTAAAATGAACCGAACAGTTAAAAACGGACAGTGAAAAAAGAACCCTCCTATGGTATAATTAAGAAAAACCATAGGAGGGATTTTTTATGCCCAGAGGATATAGACACATCAAAAAGTATGAAAAAGAAATATTGGAGTTGAAAGAACAAGGTATGAC
>JAFYON010000056.1 GCA_017560145.1 Clostridia bacterium
CTTTGCGTAGCAACCGCCCTCGAAGTTGAATACACCATTGTCGTCCCAGCCGTGCTCGTCGTCACCGATGAGGAGACGCTTGGGGTCGGTGGAAAGGGTGGTTTTACCTGTACCGGAAAGACCGAAGAAGAGTGCAGTATTCTTGCCTTCCATATCGGTGTTAGCGGAGCAGTGCATAGAAGCCATGCCGTTGAGGGGGAGGTAGTAGTTCATCATAGAGAACATACCCTTCTTCATTTCACCGCCGTACCAGGTGTTAAGGATAACCTGTTCACGAGAAGTGATGTTAAATACAACTGCAGTTTCGGAGTTGAGACCGAGTTCCTGATAGTTTTCAACCTTTGCCTTGGAAGCGTTGTAAACTACGAAATCGGGTTCGAAGTTTGCGAGTTCTTCAGCAGAGGGAGCGATGAACATGTTCTTGATGAAGTGTGCCTGCCATGCAACTTCAACGATGAAACGAACTGCCATACGAGTGTCCTTGTTAGCGCCGCAGAATGCGTCAACAACAAAGAGCTTCTTGTTGGAAAGTTCCTTAACTGCGAGATCCTTCAAAACCTTCCAGGTTTCTTCGGAAGCAGGATGGTTGTCGTTCTTGTATTCGTCGGAGGTCCACCAAACGGTATCTTTGGAGTTTTCGTCCATAACGATGTACTTGTCTTTGGGGGAACGGCCGGTGTAGATACCGGTCATAACGTTAACAGCGCCGAGTTCGCTGACCTGACCCTTTTCATAGCCTTCGAGTTCAGGTTTGGTTTCTTCCACGAAAAGTTCGTCGTACGAGGGGTTGTGTACGATTTCGGTAGTACCGGTAATACCGTACTTGGTAAGGTTGAGTTCAGCCATTTCAAAAAACCTCTTTCATAATTTTATTCCTTAAATTGCCATTGTTATGATACAATATACTATCGACAAAATCAATATATCGTTAGTACATTTCTGCATAAATTAATAGCGGTTTTTTATGCAAAAGTATTAAAAAAAGCATTGCATTAACGCGATGCAGTTATATTTATTTTGTTTAAAAACCGAAAAAATGCAAAAGCCGTCTTTAAACGCTTTATTTTATCGTACAACCTTGACAAAGCGTGCGCGCGCGTATATAATACCTTATACGTGTTATAACGTGTCGTACGCGAGCTCGCGCGCGACAGTTTTGGCATCACGGAGGTGACGAGTTGAAAAATCCACCCACTCAACGAAATATCAAGAATTTAGTTACCGAATATGTGATCATAGTGGTTATTTGTATTTCGATAGTCGCTATGATATTTTCTTTTCATAACCGCGAATTTTCCTATCAAGCGAGCAACAATTCCTCGATCGAATACGTAAATGCAGAGGTTTTGGAAATCTTAGAGGAGGAATTTGACGACGATCTTGGGTATACAAGAGGTTATCAGAAGATAAAAGCCATAATTCTCGAGGGTAAAGCAGAAGGTAAGACGGTTGAAATGGAAAATTACATAACCGTCGGTCAACGTGTAATCCTTGAAGAGGGAAGCGGTTTTATTGCTTGTGCCGATATTCCCGAGGGCATCACCCCGATGTTTTCGGTATATAGCCATGACAGAAGCTATGCTATATTTGCAATCATACTTTTGTTTATCGCGGTCGTGACGCTTGTTGGCAAAAAACGCGGGCTGTTAAGCTGCCTCGGACTGGTGTTTACCTTGTGTATGGTAGTTTGCTATATGGTGCCCGAGCTGTTCGAGGGCGGAAACACCTTTTTGGTCACCGCGCTCACACTTGTCGCAAGCACCGTTGTAAGCTGCTTCTGTATCGGCGGCATAAGCATCAAAACCTACAATAACGTGCTGAACACACTGTTGGGTGTCGGTGCCGCTTGTCTGATGTATTTCATCTTTTCCTGTATGCTTCATCTCGGAGGCTCGGCTATCGAGGAGGTCGAAATGCTTTCGCTCATCTCCAACAATACGGGACTTAACATCGGCGGTATTCTTTATGCGGGCGTTGCAATAAGCTCGCTCGGCGCGGTGATGGACGTCGCCGTTTCGATTGGGGCATCGCTTTACGAGATCAAAAGCGTAAGAAACGAAGCAACCTTCAAGGAAATGCTTCGCTCGGGTATGAATATCGGATGCGATATGATCGGTACGATGACCAATACTCTCATCCTCGCCTTTGCGGGCGGTACGCTTGCCACACTCGTAATATTTATGTCTTACGGCATTCAGTTTGATCAGCTTATCTCGTCCAACTTTATCGCGGCGGAGATCGCCGCAGGCGTTGCGGGCAGTCTTGGTATCGTGTTAACGGTTCCGCTTTCGGCTTTGGTCTGCTCCTATACTCTGAATAAAAAAATAAAAATAAAGAACTCTGATAAAAAGCACAGGAGGAAATATGAATATTAAAAGAGTATCTTTCATTCTTGCGATCGCTTTACTTCTTTCGGTATTTTCGGTTGCAATTCCTTCGGTCTCTCTCACCGCAGTGGCAGATTCCGATCCTATTGTTTACGAGAGCCATTTTGAAAACTTCAGTATGAATGTCGGCTCTGACGAAACTGAACGTAACTTTATCTGGCATAGCGACAGTAAAATAGGCTACGTTGATTTCGCTGTTCGCAACGGTAATACATTCCCGAGCGAATATACCACGGTTTCCACCAGACTGTCCAAGTTCAACGGCAAAATGGTCCACCGTGCAACGATCCTCGGTCTCGAATACGATACCGAATACGTATACCGCTTGAGAAGCGGTGATTACGTTTCGGAATTGAGGTATTTTTCCACCGACCCGATAGATAAATTCAATTTTATCTACGTCGGCGACCCTCAGATGGGTGCAGGCAGCCTTGCAAACAATATTGCAAACTGGAAGAACACAATGAACCTCGCAACAAGAATGTTCCCCGAAACCTCCTTGCTTGTTTCTGCGGGCGACCAGGTTGAAATTTCCACCCACCCCGAATTTTTCGCGGCATTCCTCGAGCCCGATCAGCTCTCCTCGCTCGCAATCGCAACGAGCATCGGTAACCACGATTACGATTCGAATTACTACAAAAATTATTTTAACAACCCCAACGATACCACCGATGGTAAGATTTACGGCAACACCAAAGCAGGCGGAAACTATTGGTACACCTACAATAACGTACTCTTTATGCACGTTAACTCCTGCAACATTTCTTGGGCAGAGCACAAGGAATTTATGGAAAAGGCAATTGCCGCAAACCCCGACGTTACCTGGAAGGTAGTCGTTACCCACTATAACTTCTTCGGCTCCAATAATTACTTCATCAATGAAGCTATCAAGGAACGCCGTGAGGCTTTTGCTCCCATCATTAAGGAGCTTGATATCGACGTTGTTCTTTCCGGTCACGAGCACGTAAATTCCCGTGCATATATGATCGACGGACTCGATTACGATAAAAATCAGGGCAACGCAACAAGTGTTACCGACCCCGTAGGCACACTTTATTTCTCGGGCGGTACTCCTTCGGGCTCTAAGTTCTACAAGCTTTTGAGCGACGCTGAGCTTCCTCACATCGCGTTCAAGCTTCAGGACACCATCACCTTCACCAATATCGAGGTTGACGGCGACTCCTTCAAGACTACCACCTACCGCGTATCCGACGGAGCAGTTCTCGATACCTTCGAAATCGTCAAGACAAAGAACGTTACAGATCCTCTTAACGTTGACGTTGCTGACGAAAAGACCTATACCACCACCGGTTCGGTTTCGAGCAGCTATCCCAACAAAAACAACAAGCTCACCGACGGCGCTGACGATTCCTTTGTCGGCTTCACCGGCACCTCCTCCGAGGTAACCGTAAACCTCGGTGAAGTAAAGAACGTTGACCGCTTCGTTGCAAACGTCGGCACCTCCAAAGCGGTTTCTACCGCAAAGGCTCCCAAAACCGTAACCGTTTCGGTATCCGAAAACGGCACGAGCTTCACCACCGTCGGAACCGTAAGCGTTACCGATGATACAAGCAAGTCGGTTATCCCCGTACAGCTTAAGCTCGATAAAGCTGTTAAGGCAAAATACGTTAAATTTACGTTCACCGCAAGCGGCTCGCTTACTCTCGTTTCCGAGCTCGACGTTTTCGAAGAGCATATCCACGACGAGGTTGAATGGTCGGACATTTACGCTCCTACCTATCACTTCGACGGATTGAAGGTAAAGCGTTGCTCATCCTGCGGTACCGCATATGAATACGAATACGTTTCCAAGCTCGTAAGAGAAGAGGGAAACAATAACGTAGCACTCGGCAAAAAGTACGAGCATTCCGATCTTATTACGAGCGATGGCTCCGAAAAATATCCCGATGAAGACGGCACCACGATGACTGACAGCCTGCTCGCATCCGAAACCGGCAAATACAATGATGCGGCTTATATTGGATTCCACTCCAATTACGGCGATTACTCTCTTAAAGGCTATTTCCACATCACGGTTGACCTCGAAGAATGCTATCACCTTGATAAGTTTGTAACCTATACAGCATCCAAGTATGCAACTGCCGGCGTTACCGGTCCCAAAACCGTTTCGGTTTACGTTTCCGAGGACGGCAAGGCTTGGGTACACGCAGGCACCGTTAATCCCACCGATACCGATGAAACCAGTATGCTCGAAATCGTTATCGAGCCCGAAACCGTTCTCTACGGCAGATACGTTCAGTTCCGCTACGTTCCCTCCAATGCATTCGTAATGGTTGCAGAGGTTGAGGCTCATGAAGCTGCAATCGAAACGCACGATCACGTTGCAGGCGAATGGATCAGAGCACAGGAACCTACTCTCACCGAAAAAGGTAAGAACATAAAGACCTGTACCGTTTGCGGTATCACCGTTGAAACCGAAGATATTCCCGAGCTTGACAGCAGCGTATACGGTAAAAACCTCGTGTTCGGCAAGACCTATGAACGCTCGAGCCTTTACGTTTCGGGCGGCAAGGATAAATATCCCGACGAAAACGGTAAGTCTATGACCGACGGACAGATCGCTCCCGATAATTCCTATTATTCCAACGTTGCTTATATGGCGTTCTACGTTAAGAATCAGGACTATATCGACAATAAGTACTTCCACATCACGTTTGATCTCGGTCGTACCTATGAGCTTTGGAGATTTACCACCGACTATGCTTCCTCCTCGGCTTCCAACCACGGCGCAGGCGTTCAGGAGCCCGCAAACGTTTCGATTTACGTTTCCTCCGACAACAAGAACTGGACCTACGTCGACGGAGAAAATCCTCCCGATACTACCGATAAGGGACGTGCATCGACCGATATCATTCTCAGTATTCCTGTTAATGCAAGATACGTTCAATTCAGATATACTGCCAAATCCACCTTCGTAATGGTTTCCGAAACCGAGGTTTACGGCTTCGCACCCGAGGGTGATGCGTATATGGTCGGCGATATCAACAATAACGGCGAGATCGAAAAGTACGACTACATTCTCGTTAAGCGCTCTGTAATGGGCACCGTAACCCTTGACGATCTCCAAAAGGCAGCTGCTGACGTAAACGGCAAGGACGGCGTTGAAAAATACGACTACATTCTTATCAAACGTCACGTAATGGGCACATACAAAATAGCCTAAGCGCAAATAAACAAAACACCCGAAGCGATTGCCTCGGGTGTTTTTGCATAAAAAAGCTGCCGTGCAAATCGCACGGCAGTCTTTCTTAATCTTCTTCC
>JAFYON010000057.1 GCA_017560145.1 Clostridia bacterium
ATTGATACTATGAAAAGAATATTGCTTTTTACCCTTGCACTGTTGCTTTGCACGAGTATGCTTTTTGCTTGCTCCGAAGGAGAGGAAACCGTTTCCGAAATTGAAAGCGTTGAAGGAAGCGAAGGCTCCGAAATCGCGGAAAGCTCGGAGGAGCCCGAGGTTTCTCTTCCCGAGGCTCCCGAATATTGGGGCAACGCCATTTATAACGTTACCGAACAGCCCAATGCACCCGAGGAGGTTGAAAAACACGAAATGAAGGTTACTAAAACAAGCGATTCTCTTTATACGATAACTTTTACCACCGATGCGGGCGACCACACCGTCACCGTTCAGCAAACCCCTTGGGGCACCTTTAATCTCGGCGCGTGGCGTCTTAAGGCGGACAACAAGGTGCACACGTTCGTTTCGGGCAGCACCGATCTTGAATACGTTTACCGCGTAAGCGATAAGCCTGCCTCCGGCAATATCTGGTCGGGCGGTAACCACGGCAACGAGGTTCTTGTTTCTCTTGAGCTTTACAACGGCGAGACCGAGGAAAAGATCGAGCTTAACAAGGGCGAAAGCGTTACCGTTAACAAGCTTCACGTTATCGAAAAGACCAAGCTTTTGTGGTGTGCCGATACCGATGGTGACGGATACGGCTTCCGTTACAAGGATAAGGATAGCTATGAAGAAAAGGATATCTATGCAGAGGTGTCGAGAAAATACACCTTCGTCGGTCCCGAAATCAAGCTTAACGTCGATTACAATTACGTTAAGGATACCTATCACTATCTTTCCTACACCTGTATGTTCCCGATCGAAAAGAAATACGGTCTTTACTGCGATATGATCGGCAAGGACGGCAATCTTATCAAGACTATCGAAACTCTTAAGGTGGGCAAGGCAGACTATTCCGGCCCGATGAACAGCGGCAACGCGGCTACGAGAGTGCGTATTTACGGCTATACCGACAAGCGTTATCAGTTTGACGTCCGCGTGAACACCTTTGCAGATTCGCTCGAAAATCAAAAGAATACCTTCAAGACGGCATTCTGGGATATGAATACGAACAGCAACAAGCTTTATTTCTCGAAGTTTGACCAAAACAAGTCTACCAAGATCCCCGCAGGCACCGAATATCACACCGAATGCATCTGGCAGTTCGTTTTTGAAAAGGACGCAAAGTAATATATGGATAAAAAAGCGTTAAAGGTCGCGTCTCTTGCGATATCGGCAACGAGCCTTGCTTTTGCAATCGTTTCCTTTTTCCTGTTGCCCCAAAAGATATACGTGCAGATAATCAGCGAGACCCGTCTGCCCGAAACGGGCACGCTCGTTTTCCTTATCATTGGCGTTCTTGCGATAGCGGTCGCCGGTGCGATGAGCATTTTCAACGCCAACGGGAAAAAATGGATCGCGCTGCAAAGCGTGCTTATGATCGGATTTATTGGTTGTCTTGTTTATAATATGATAGTTCTGTGAGGGATATATGATTTACCGCAGTGAGCATCCGAAGCCGCAGTTTATGCGCTCGGCTTGGGAAAATCTTAACGGAGAATGGGATTTCGAATTTGATTTTTCAAATAGCGGAAGAGAACGTAGGATGTTTTCCTCCGAGGCTGAATTTTCAAAAAAGATAAACGTCCCCTTTTGCCCCGAAAGTAAGCTTTCGGGTATCGGTTACCGCGATTTTATCAGCTCTTGCTGGTACAGAAGAAGCATATTTATCGGCGAAGACAAAAAGCAAGGCAGAATATTTTTGCATTTCGGCGCGGTCGATTACAAGGCGACCGTTTATATCAACGGCAACCTTGTCGGCAGTCACTTGGGCGGATATTCGTCGTTTGTTTTTGAAATTACCGATTTCGTGAGCATTGGTGAGAACGATCTTGTCGTTCATGCCGAGGATGATACCCGATCGAATAAGATCCCCTCGGGCAAGCAATGCTATCGATATGAATCGATCGGCTGCTTTTACACCCGTACCACGGGTATATGGCAGACCGTGTGGCTTGAATTCACCCCGAAGAATTACGTTAAATCGGTTGAATACCTTACCGATATTTCGGCAAGGACGGTTACCGTAAGAGCCGAGCTTGTCGGTGACGGCTGCCTTTTTGCCGAGGCGTTTTACGAGGGCAAGCCTATGGGCAGTGCAAGCGTTGAGGCAAGCGGTCAAAGCGCGGTTCTTACACTGACACTCGACGAGCTTTATCTTTGGGAGGTCGGAAAGGGAAGACTTTACGATATTCTGCTCAGCTTTGGCGAGGATAGGGTAGAGAGCTATTTCGGTGTGCGCTCGATCGGATTTGACGGATTTAGGTTTATGCTTAACGGCAAAAGCGTTTTTCAACGTCTTGTGCTCGATCAGGGCTTTTATCCCGACGGCGTTTATACCGCGCCGAGCGACGAAGAGCTTTTGGGCGACGTCAAGCGCTCGATGGCTTGCGGCTTTAACGGTGCGAGATTGCACGAAAAGGTTTTCGAGGAGCGCTTCCTTTACCATTGCGACAAAATGGGCTATATGGTTTGGGGCGAATACGGAAGCTGGGGGCTTGACATAACCGAAGCTTCGTCTGTTGCGCATTTCCTTCCCGAATGGCTCGAGATATTAAAGCGCGATTTCAATCACCCTGCAATAGTCGGCTGGTGTCCTTTTAACGAAACCTGGGATCAGGACGGCAGACGTCAGTGCGACGACGTGCTGAAGCTTGCATATCTTGCTACGAAGGCGTATGACAAAACCCGTCCCTGTATTGATACGAGCGGTAATTACCACGTGATGACCGACGTTTTTGATCTGCACGATTACGATGCCTCCGGAGCGGCGATACGCTCGCGCTATGACAAGCTTTTAAGCGAGCATACGCTTGTGGATAAGTTTTCCGACCGTCAGAAATACGACGGCAAGCTGCCTGTGTTTATAAGCGAATACGGCGGAATCGGATTTATGCTCGATAACAACGGATGGGGATACGGAAACATCCCAAAGACCGAGGAGGAATTTTTGGCGCGTCTTAAGGACGTTACGGATGCGATTCTCGACAATAAGGCGTTGTTTGGATTTTGCTATACACAGCTTACCGACGTAGAGCAGGAGTGTAACGGGCTTTATACCTATTCGCGCGTTCCGAAGTTCGATTTGGACAAAATTTCGGCGATTTTCGGACGTATTGCGGAAATTGAAAAAAATTAAAAAAATTTCAAAAAAGGTATTGACATTTGAAATTTCTTATGGTAATATAATCAGCGTTGCGAGTGAGCAACGCTTTGGGGGTTTAGCTCAGCTGGGAGAGCATCTGCCTTACAAGCAGAGGGTCACAGGTTCGAGCCCTGTAGTCCCCACCAAAAAAGACCAAGTCGAAAGACTTGGTCTTTTTTTATCCATTGCGAAAGCAATGGTATATCATCACGCTTTAGCGTGTATATCATCACCGAAGGTGTATATCATCAGCCGTGGCTGTATTTTCCCGAGTTAAAAAATAGAAATAAAAAGGTTGACTTTAGTACGATAATGTGATATTATAAAAACAATCTATCTAATCACTTTAAATAAGAAAGGGATTTTCCTTATGACGAGCGAACAGATACAAATTATCATCGCTATGTGTGTTTACATGGCCGCCGTTGTTTTTATCGGTGTTTTCTATTCAAAGCGTGCTAACCGCAGCTCCGCGGATTATTTCCTTGGCGGCAGATCGTTGGGACCTTGGGTCACCGCGATGAGCGCCGAGGCTTCTGATATGTCGGGTTGGCTGCTTATGGGCTTGCCCGGTGTTGCTTACTGGTGCGGTCTTGCTGATGCGGCTTGGACTGCTATCGGTCTTGCGGCAGGTACTTATATCAACTGGCTTCTCGTTTCCAAACGCTTAAGACGCTACAGTGTTCGTACCAATTCCATCACCCTTCCCGAATTCTTCTCTAACCGTTACAGAGAAAACAAGAAGGTTATTCTTTCTATCTCGGCTATCTTCATTCTCGTATTCTTTACCGTCTATGCTTCGAGCTGCTTCGTTACCTGCGGCAAGCTCTTCTCGGCGCTTTTCGGTGCCGATTACATTGTTATGATGATCATCGGCGCGGTATTCGTCGTTGCATATACTCTGCTCGGCGGCTTCCTTGCAGAAAGCATTTCCGACTTCTTCCAGGCGATCATCATGGTAGTTGCGCTTGCGGTCGTTGTTATCGTTGGTACTATCAACGCCGGCGGTATCGGTGCAGTTATTGAAAATTCTCAAAGCATCCCCGGATTCCTTGAATTCTTCGGCATCGCTTCTCCCTCCGTTGATGCAGACGGCGTTCAAGCCGTTGTCAACGGCGCTCCTCAGTTTGGCGAGGCGGCAAAATACGGTGCTCTTACCGTTTGCTCTACTCTCGCTTGGGGCTTGGGTTACTTCGGTATGCCTCAGGTTCTTCTTCGCTTTATGGCGATCCGTAAGGAGGGAGAGCTTAAGCGCTCCCGTCGTATCGCAGTCGTTTGGGTCGTTATCTCGCTTGCGGTTGCAGTATTTATCGGTCTTATCGGCAGATCGCTCGAGCCGACTGCTCACCTCACCTCCGCCGCATCCGAAAATATCTTTATCACACTTTCGACGGGCTTGCTCCCCGCAGTGCTTGCAGGCTTCGTAATGGCAGGTATTCTTGCCGCAACGATGAGCTCCTCCGACTCTTATCTTCTTATCGCGGCTTCGGCGTTCTCGAAGAACATTTTCCAAGGTCTTTTCAAGAAGAACGCAAGCGACAAGCAGGTAATGCTTATGTCGCGCATCACCTTGTTGGTTCTTTCGGTTATCGGCGTTATCATCGCTATCGATGAAAACAGCGTTATCTTCCAGATCGTTTCCTTTGCTTGGGCAGGCTTCGGCGCGACCTTCGGTCCGCTCGTGCTCTTCTCGCTCTTCTGGAAGCGCGCTACACGCGCAGGTGCCGTTGCAGGTATGCTTTCGGGCGGTATAGTAGTTTTCGTATGGAAGCTCCTTTTGAAGCCCATGGGCGGCGTGTTCGGCATTTACGAGCTTCTTCCCGCGTTTATCGTTTCCTGTATCTTCATCGTGGTCGTTTCGCTTCTTACAAAGAAGCCGAGCAAGGAAATCGAAGAGGATTTCGAGGCGGCAAAGGCCTGCACGTTGGAATAAAACAAATAATAAAAGAGCCTCTTTTGAGGCTCTTTTTTGTTGCTTGTTTAGGTTGTTTATTTTACAAAGGTGAATTCGGATCTTATTGTATCCATCGTGTATTCGACCTTTTCATAGCTTTCCTCGGGAACGACCAAGGTGATAAGGTATACCTGACCCTCGCGGCAAGCGATGATCTGCTCGTTTACATAGGTAATTTCGTTAATCTTGCCGGAATATTTAACCTTCAATGCGGGAACGTCATCGAGAAGATCCTTATCCTCGGTGTATTCCTTTGTGTCGAGAAGCTTATAATCGGTATAGATGGTTTGAAGCTGCTTTTCGTGCTCGGTCCAATAGGGCTTTGCGGCTGTCGTAGGATCCTGAAGCGAGAAGGAAAGAACGCTTACGGTTGCATACTGTGCATACATATTCGATTCGTTGCAATCGTATTGGATCTCGATAACGCCGTCGTTACGGATAAGCGACCATTCCTCGGGGTAGGTGAAGCTGTATTCCACCGCTTGGTTGCCTGCCTGATTGCCTGCAAGCTTAAGACCCTGAGCAACGATTATTTCGCCGCTATCATCCGAGCAAGCACAAAATGCAAGCAGCATTATAAAGGTAAGTACAATAATTAAAGTCTTTTTCATTTTTTGTTTAACCTCTCTGTTAATCTCTGTCGGCGGTCAAAACGCTTTTATCCTCGCCGTTATCATAATAGATCTTATCGATATCGGGAAGATCCTTAATTTCAACGGTGACGTATCCTTCGTCATCGGTTTCCATAAAATCGCCGGCGCTGCCGACGTATATAGAGATATAAAGATCGTCCTCGATAACCTTGTAAGAAAATCTTTTGATTTTTAAAATTTCGCTTGTCGGCTTGAATTTTCCCGTGAAGGTGCCGTTTTCATCGATCTTGCGCGCCTTTGAGGAAAGATCGATAAGATCGCTGATCTCATCGTGATTGCTGTAAGCGCTGTATATTGCAAACGCGATACCGCACATCAAGGCAAGCAAAACAAGGAATATTATTGCTCTTCGCATAAAATGCTCCTTTTGTTACAGATAAAGTAATTATAACTCTTAATTGTCAAAAACGCAATAGATAATCGGATAAATTTTTGTTACTATTTCATTATAAGTTTTTCTTTATTTTTGGCGGATTTTGTGGTATAATGTCGGGGTTAATGAATTGAACTCTTTGGAGAAAAACGATGACAGAACAAAACACAAGAGAAAATCCCTTAGGATATGAGAAAATAACGACTCTTTTGCGGCGTTTTGCACTTCCGAGCATTGTGGCGATGCTTGTCAGCTCGCTTTACAACGTGGTCGACCAGATGTTTATCGGCAACTACGTCGGCAAGCTCGGTAATGCCGCAACGACGGTTGCCTTTCCGCTTACCACAATCTGCATTGCCATTTCGGTGCTTGCGGGTGTCGGCGGTGCTTCGCGCTTTTCGATAGAGCTTGGCAAGGGCAACAAGGACGAGGCGGCAAAATGCATTAGCAACGCGCTTGGCTTTGCGGCGATCGTCAGCGTAGTCTATTCGGTGCTTGCCTTTATTTTCAGCGAGCCGCTTCTTACTCTTTTCGGCGGTAGCGGCGAAACCTTGAGGCTTGCGGTCGAATATGCGAATTTCGTTATCCCCGGTATGCCGTTTCTTATTATTTCAACGGTAATGAGCAACTTCATCCGTGCCGACGGCTCGCCCCGCTTTTCGATGGCATGTATGATCATCGGTGCGGTGATCAATATCGGTCTTGACGCGCTTTTCGTTTGCGATTGGGGCTTTGATTGGGGTATGACGGGCGCGGCAAGCGCAACCTCTATTTCACAGCTTATCTCCTGCTCGGTCGCTTTGACCTATTTAAGACGCTTTACCACCGTTAAGCTCGGCAAGAGCAGCTTTGAGCTTAATATCCGCAAGATGCTTAATATCGCTTCGCTCGGTATGAGCAACTGTGTAAATCAGCTTGCTATTTGCCTTGTGCAGATCGTTATGAACGCTCAGCTTACCACCTATGCGATGAAGGAATTGGCGGAAGCCGATTGGGATACGCCCCTTGCCGCATTCGGTATCGTTATGAAGGTCAATTCGATAATCATTTCGGTGTTTATCGGTATGGCGCAGGGTATGCAGCCTATTGCCGGATATAATTACGGCGCGCGCAAGTTTGACCGTGTTAAGAAGGTTTGTCTTATTGCCGCAGGGCTTTGCGGCGGTATTGCCGCCATCGGCATTATTTGCTTCCAAATATTCCCCGAACAGATAGTTGGTATCTTTGGCTCGGGCGATGCTTTTTACGAGGAATTTGCCGTTAAGACGCTTACCATATTCCTTCTTATGGTGCCTGCAACCGGTATGCAGATGACCATTGCAAACTTCTTCTCGGCAATCGGAAAGCCGACTCGCGGCGTAATTCTTTCGCTTACGCGTCAGGTTTTGCTTATCGTTCCGTTGCTTATTATCATCCCCTTGTTTTTGGGACTCGACGGTGTGCTTTATGCCGCACCGATAACCGATTTCCTTGCATTCCTGCTTGCGGCGGTTATGGCGATATTTGAATTCAGACGTCCCGAATATAAAACAAAATAATCAGAGCGTAAAAAAATATCCGTTTGAGTTAACAAACGGATATTTCAGTTTGCAGACAAAGTCTGCAAACTGAAACAGACTGAGAGAAATGAGGCTGTTTTTG
>JAFYON010000058.1 GCA_017560145.1 Clostridia bacterium
GATGTTCTTAACGGTAACGGTTACGGTGATTTCGTCGCCTGCTTCATAGGATTCAGGTGCGTCGATCACGTAGTCTACCTTAGCGTCAGCAGATGCTTCGCCGAGGAGTTCCTTCATTTCTGCTTCAACGTCTTCCTTGGGAGCTTCGGGAGTGTTTGCATTGCCGGGAACGTATGCAGTAATGGTGGTTGTGCAAACGTAACCTTCTTCGTACCACTTCTTATCGGGAGTGGTGGTAGAGATGGTCTTGCCTTCGAGATCAAGATTCTGGAAGGTGAACTTATCGCCGGGATTCCATTCCTTGATAAGATCCAAGGTGCTTGCTATGCCGGGATTGTTGTAGGGAGGATTGCCTGCGTGGCCTGCCCAAACAAATCCGCCTGCGGGAACAGCGAGCTTCGAGCCGCTGCCGTCGCCTGCGCCGTAGTTGATTTCAACTACTTCGTAAACACCGTCGAGACCTTCAACGGGAGCGAAGGAAACGTGAGAGCACCAAGCGCCTGCGCCGTCATTTTCGGTGAATATTACGCCCCAACCTTCGTCCTGAACACCATCAATGTGGGTAACGAAGAAGGGAACGGGAGTTGCGGATTCAATTTCAGCATCTGCCTTTGCGCCGTAAGCTTCGATTTCAGCAACCCAGATAAGGTTTTTGGTAGTGGGATCGCCGCCCTCTTCATAGGTGCGGTCGATGGTGAAGGTAAGCTTGATAGCGTTTGCCTTTACGGTTGCGCCCTTGATAGACACATCGATAGCGTAGTTATCAGCCAAAACGCTTTCATAGGAACCGAATTCGTTCCAGGTTTCGCCGTCTGCGGTATAATAAGCCTTGATAGAGGGCTCGTGGATACCCGCGCCGAGCTTGCTTGCGCCTACGTTAACAACGATTTCGGAAAGGTTGCTGAGTGCTTCGCCGTCGCCGAGAGGCATAATAACGTCGATTTCGCGGTATGTTCTGGTAAGGAAGAGACCAAAGAAGCTTTCGTCGTTGAAGGGCTTCTTGCCGTTTTCGTCATCGATGTATTTGATGGTTTCATCAGTAACCTTGATGCCATCGGTGAGCTCAACCTTGTCGGTGTCGGGATAAGAGGAGCTTTCGGTATAGGTTTCGCCGCCTCTGATTACTTCGTATTTGTTACCTGCAACGAGGTTGTTGGACTTATCGGAGTCTTCAACCTTGCCGCCTTCTTCTTCCTTCTTGGAAGGATCAGCTTCAATGGTGATGGTACCGTTGGTCATGGTGCCTGCAGCAACGTCGATACCGGAAACAGTAGCCTTAGCGCCGATGGTACGGGTAAGGCCCCAGATAGCAGCTCTGTCCTGCCAGTTGGGGAACATAAGAGAACCGTCATCATTCTTCTGAGGTCTGGTACCGGAGTCTCTTGCGATCAAAACGATGTTGCCTTCTGCGAAGGAGATAAGGCCTTCGTCGATGCAAGCTTGACCGCTCTTGCCGGTATACTTATATGCAGCAATAACTTCATATTCGTTAGCTTCACCGGTAGGAGCAAGAAGAACCTGCGAGATCCACTTCATATTGCCGCCCTTGCCGAGGTAATCATCAGCATTGGTGAATACAACGGTGTCGGTAGCCGGAGAGGATACGGTGTTGATGGTGTCGATTTTAAATTCGTAGCCCCATGCGTGATAGGGGTCAACGTTGTTGTCGCCTTCGGTGAGTTCATATTCGCCTTCAGCCCAGTAGAAATCATCATCTGCGCTTACGGGTACAACGAACATTGCCGATACGAGAACAACAACGAGAAGAAGAGAGAGAAATTTCTTCATTTTCAAGATTTCCTTTCTTGTTAATTTGCGTATGTAAACACATAATTTACTATATCACATATTTTTTTCGTTGTCAATCGTTTTAACGTTGAATTTAACAACAAATAATGGATAAGCTCGCCTATTTTTAGTGATTTTTTTGAAATTATTAGGCTGCGTCGCAATAACACGGTTTTTACTCGTTGGGGATAATATTAGCAAGCCGAAATATTCGACAAGTGCGCCCTTCGAACCCCTTCCCTTTCTTCTTCAAGACAACAAAAAAAGGAACGGTTTCCCGTTCCTTTTTTTGGCACGCCGCAAGGGATTCGAACCCCTGACCTACTGGTTCGTAGCCAGTTACTCTATCCAGCTGAGCTAGCGGCGCATATTCAACGCGTTATATAATAACACAAACGTTAAGGAATGTCAAGAGAAAAAACGAAATTGTTGACAACTTTTTTAAAAAAGAAGGAGGACTTAACAAGTCCTCCGTAATACTATTCCTTTTCTTCCAAGCGCTTTTCGAGCTCTTCGATGCGCGAGCGCAAAAGAGCAAGCTCCTGTGCCACAGGGTCGGGAACGTTTAATTGGTCGAGCGTTTGCTCCTTTTCGACGTGCTTGCCGCGAACGATACGCGCGGGTACGCCTACGGCAGTCGAATTTTCGGGGATATCCTTAAGAACGACTGCGCCTGCGGCGATCTTTGAATTGTCGCCAATGGTAATGGGGCCCAAAACCTTTGCGCCTGCGCCGATCATAACGTTGTTTCCGATCGTGGGGTGACGCTTGCCGACGTGCTTACCTGTACCGCCGAGCGTTGCACCCTGATAAATTGTGCAGTTATCGCCGATGATGGTGGTTTCACCGATAACGACAGCGCATCCGTGGTCGATAAACAAGCCCTTGCCGATCTGCGCGGCGGGGTGGATCTCGATACCCGTAATGTTTCTTGCCCATTGGCTTACCGCACGGGCAGCGAAAAATTTGCCGTTTTTATACAATTTATGGGCGATTCTGTGCGCGATAACCGCGTGAAGTCCGGGATAGAGCAGCAAAACCTCTGCGTCGCTTCTTGCGGCAGGGTCGCGCTCGCGGATAGAGCGAACCTCGCTTTTAAGGTTGCCCAATGCCTTATCCGCTTTTTTCTTCAGTTCGATTATGCGGCGCTCAAACGCCTCGATATCGCTTGTGTAATCTGTGTTAGAATTCATAAGAACGCTTCCTTACTGTTGATAAACCGAATCAACCGTTTGCGCGGTGTCCGATCGCGTTGATCAATGCAACGCCGTTACTTATATTTATTTCAAAGACGAGTGTACGTGTTTCATCCGGAAGGATGTCGTTTCTAAACGTCCCGTTATTTTCAAAGATACGGTAGCTTACCTCGTAAATTTCACGCACGGTGTCCCCGTTCTCCTCGAGAATATCCGATCGGTACAAATTTATATGCACGTCGTAAACGCCCTGCATTGTAAAGCGCTCGGGCTTGTTGAAATTCTCGGAATCAAGACACTCCTGTGTGAAAAACGAAGAGTAGCTTGCATAATCGCCGTTAATAAGGCAATTGAAATAATCGTAAAACAATCCTGCGGCAGGCGAAATGCCCTCTGCATTTTCCTCGGTCAGAACGTTTTCGCTTCCCATACGGTCGAAATAAATATTTCTGTTAAGCGAAAGATAAAGCTTATCCTCGAGGATGTTTTTGTTATAATCCGCCTCGAAAAACCGATAATCCTCGTAAGAGTAATCGGAGGTTTCGGGCTCGAGCATATAGGTGACCGCGCTAAGCGCGCCGTAAAGCAAGCCGAGCACCAAAAATACGATCACGATAATTTTTGCGATTTTTTTGATTTTCTTTTTATCCGAAGCAGTGTCGCGTCTGTTCTCAGGCACGATAACGTGTTCTTTATTATCTTTATTCATAGATACCCGATTCAATCACATATGGGGCGCTGTTTTAAGCGCCCCATATACGTTGCTGTTTTACTGATTAATAAAACGCTTGAGGTTATCGCAACCGATTTTGATGCCCTTGAGAGCATCTTCCATGCCTTCGAATTCAATGCAAAGGTATCCGTCGTAGCCCCAACGCTGTAAGGTCTTGATGCACTGACGAACGGGAACGTCGCCGTGACCGATGATCGAGCCGCGGAGATAATTGCCGCCGCGGGACTGGAACCAGCCTTCACCGGGTGCGTCGAGCGAGCCGCTCTTCTTGTGGAAGTCCTTCGCGTGTGCGTGAACCGCATAACGGGTAAGAAGTCCTACTGCATAAGTGTGATCGGCGTCTGCACAAGCAAAGTTGCCGATATCAACCAAAGCACCGAAGTTGGGATGGTCAACTGCGTTGATAAGCTTTTCAACGCGTTCGGGATCCTGTGCGAAGAAGCCGTGGTTTTCGATACAGGTCTTAATGCCCTTGGTTGCGGCATATTCTGTAACTTCACGGTAAGCTCTTGCAAGAATGGGAAGAACGTAATCGAAGCTTCTCCATCTCGAGCCTGCTACGTGATAACCGGGAGTAGCATCGTGGCGGAGGGTTTTGCAGCCGTATGCTTCTGCAACGTCAACAAGACCTTTAACACGTGCTATTTCAGCATCGGTATCGTTGTTAAGGAAGTCCGAGCCGACACAGAAGCAGCAAGCTTCGATGCCAACGCTCTTGCAGTAATCGCCGATATCCTTTGCATACGCCTTGTATGCTTCGAGATCGCCGTTATATTTGGGGGTTTCAACGAAGTCAACGCCTTCAGCGCCGAATTCCTTAACCTTGTCGATACAACCCTTGATACCAAGGGAGCCTTCCTCGGCGTAACCGTGGAAGCTATAAAGACTTACGCCTATTTTCATTACGATTTATACCTCGTTTAATGCTAAATTAATTAGTCGAGAGTGATGGTAGGAATCTTGGTCCAGTCGTTGATACCGATGATACCGCCGCCGTCACGGAGAGTGATGTTCTTGAACTTGGAGTCTTCACTACCGCAGTTTACGGAGATGGAAACCTGGAAGTCGTCGCCCTTTTCGGGTGCGAAGGGAGCGTCAGCAGAGCCGAGGATGCTCCAAGGAATTGCTGCTTCGTAGGTGGTTACTGCATTTTCTGCATCACGAACTACAACGCAGGTGTCAACGAGGGTACCCTGGCTGGGCATCCAAGTGCAGTAGATGGTTTCGCCCTTGTCGTTAACGCCGAAGCCGTACTGGTTGATCTGGTTTTCGGTAGCAGCAGTGGTGTTGATAGCGTGATCCCAGTTTTCCTGGATGTAATCGCTGTAGGTAGCGTTCTTACCGAAGTTAACCTGGATGCATTCGTAGTCATACATCATGCCGGCACTTTCCTGGCCGAGAATGTTGTAGTGGTAAGGAGAGTCAACAACAACTGCGAGGTAGAAGTAGTCCTTGTCGTAGGTCATGTAAACCTTAGCGGTTGCATAGTAGTTGTTTACTTCGAACTGAACGTAAGAAACGAGCTTGTTATCGGGTTCGATTTCCCAAATAACGTCGCCATATTCCTTAGAGGAAACCTTACCGTCAAGAACGGGAGCGGTCTTAGCAGCCTTGATTTCAGCGTCGAGGCCGTCGTTGATGGTAACGCCGTGAGGATAGAGAGGATACTTAGCTGCATCAAGATTCTTGAGTGCAGTGATCTTGTCGGTGTTTTCTTTCCAGATAGCGAGAACATAGCCATCGGTGGGGATCTTAACGTCCTTGGGAGCCTTGCCTACTTCGTAGAAGGTCTTGAGCTTGTAGGAGAACATGGAGTGATCGTATTCAGCAACTACGATAGCGAAGTCAGCATAGTCCTGACCGTCAACGCTGATGTTCTTGCCGAATTCTGCAGTGAAGATACCGGTGTCGCCTTCAGCTACTTCTTCGTTGATCTTAGAGAGCTTAAGGGAGGTAGCATCGGTAGCTCTGAGAGGAACTCTTGCGGTGTTGGTGTACTCGTTCTTCCAAGAGATGTACTTGTTGGTGTAAACTACTTCACCGGGCTTGGATTCTTCGGTAGAGGAATCTTCGGTGGAAGCATCTTCGGAGGAAGCGGTGGAATCTTCGGTAGAAGCATCTTCGGAGGTGGTTGCATCTTCAGAGGAAGTTGCATCTTCGGAGGTAGCTGCATCGGAGGATTCAGCAGTGGTGGAGGATTCTTCCTTGGAGGTGTCAGCAGTGGAATTGTCTGCTTCTGCCTCGGAAGAGGTCTGGAAGGTGGGGGTGCTGCTTTCGTTTACGGTTTCATCGCTGCAAGCTACTGCTGCGAATGCCATGAAGCAAACGAGAACAAGTGCGATAATTTTCTTCATAATAAACTTTGCGCTCCTTTTAAAAGTATTTTTATGTTTTTTATTGAAGAACAAATTTAAATAGCTTTATCAGCCGAGTGTGAGAGTGGGGATCTTGGTCCAGTCGTTGCAGCCCATGATACCGCCGCCGTCACGAAGAACGATGTTTCTGAAGTTGTTATCGTTACCGCAGTTGATGGAGATAGCCATACCGAATGCGGAGCCCTTCTTAACGTTGACAACGTCGTCGCCGCTGCCAAGGTCGGACCAAGGAATTACAACCTCGTAATAGGTCTTTGCATTTTCATCGTCACGAACGCAAACTGCCTGATGGCCTGCTTCTGCCTTACCCTGCCATATGGTGATAAGGGTTTCGCCGTCTTCGTTTACAGCGTAACCGGTCTGACGGGTGATGTTTGCGTTT
This sequence comes from Clostridia bacterium, assembly GCA_017560145.1. Classification (GTDB taxonomy): domain Bacteria; phylum Bacillota; class Clostridia; order Oscillospirales; family CAG-382; genus Coliplasma. The sequence continues at coordinate 6,475 of JAFYON010000058.1, forward strand.
GCAGCAGTCTGGTTTCTGATACCGTCCCAATTTTCAACGAAATATTCATCGTTGGGAGCGATAGAGGAGAACTGAAGCTGGATGCATTCGTACTGCCACATATTGCCTGCATCCTCCTTGGAGAGGACGTTGTAGTGTTGAGGAGAGTCAACGATTACGCCGACGTAAAGGTTATCCTTGTCGTAGGTTGCATAAACCTTTGCGGTTGCGTAATAATCGTTAACCTCGAACTGATAGTAGGAAACGCCTTCGTTATCGGGCATAATGTCCCAAAGAACGTCGCCGCCGTATTCGGAAGCGGTTACCTTACCGTCAAGCGTGGGGGCAGTCTTAGCAGAGGAGATCTTCGCATCGAGAATATCGCTTGCGATAAATCCGTGGGGGAAGAAGGGGGTGGTATCGGAGAGAGCTTCGATAGCGTTGATCTTGTCGGTATAATCCTTATAGATCGCTACAACGTAGCCGTCTTCGGGTATTTTGGTCTTGGAATCAGCCTTGCCGACCTTTGCAAAGGACTTCTTAACGTAGGAAAATACCTCGTGATCGTATTCAAAAACGATTACCGCAAAATCCTTGTAATCCTGAGAATCGGAGCCGATGTTCGTGCCGTAATCGGATGTGAACACCGCGATATCGCCCGCAACTACCTCGTCGCTGTTTACCTTGGAAAGCTTGAGTGAGGTGGGATCGGTATTAACTACTTCATAGATCTCAGCCTTGTCGCAATAGTGCTTTTTCCACGAAACAAACTGTGATACGAATTTGATTTCGCCAACTTCACCGTCTTCGGTCTTGGAAGATTCTTCAACGTCAGAGGATTCGGTAGCAGCCTCGGAGGATTCGTCTGCGATCTCGGAGGATTCAGTCGATTCTTCGGAAGCTTCGGAAGAGGCTTCGGAGGAGTCTTCGGTTTCGGACTTTTCATCTGCCTTGGATTCGTCGGTTACCGACGTATCTTCTGCAGTCGAAGAGGTCGCTTGACTGGTTTCGGTGGTTTCATCGCTGCAAGCTACTGCCGCAAGCATCATGAAACAAACGAGAATCAAAGCAACTAACTTTTTCATAATTGTTTCTCCTTAGTGGTTTCTTGGGTTTTATTTCTTCTTGGAAGATCTTATCTTAATAACGACTACCGCAACAACCACAATAACAATTACCGCACCCGCGATAATAAGGATCCACATAAGCATACTGCTGTCTTCTGTGTCCGTAGGTTCGCCCGGCTCAACGGGGTCGCTTTCCGCGACGGATTCTTCACCCTCTGCAGGTAATACGATAATGGTGACCTTTATCGTATTGGATACGTTAGTACCGTCGGTAACCGCAAGAGAGGTTTCATAAGTACCGGGAACGGCGTTGCCTGCTTCGATATTGATTCTGCCGTTACCGTATGCTTCGATATAAAGGCCTTCAACCTTCTGAAGGTTGATTACCTCAAGCTTAGCAGACGAGGTATCCTCGTCCTTGACCGAGAATTTTCCTCTAACATAATCGCCTGCCGTTACGGTGATAGTGATATCGCCTTCGATAACGGGTGCGAATTCTTCGTATTTACCCGAAATAAATTCATAGGTAAGATCGTAAACAGTGCGGCTGAAGGTGCCCTTGCTGGATTGGTAAAGGTGATCGCCGACCTGATACATCGTGATCATACCGTTGTCTATAAGGCCTGCGCCGTATGCAGCGTTTACGTATTTTTCAAAACGTTTCGCGTAATCGGCAACGTAGCAGTCAACCTCGAATTCAAGTCCGTTAAGACCGTATCTCTTAACAGCAGCCGCCGCATCCTTACACGCCTTTTCGTTGGCACTGCCAACCTCTTCCCCACCGTTAAACGCATAGCCGGACTGCATGGTAACCGAGTCAAAGCCAAGATCCTTGGCTTCGTCGATGCCTGCCGCGCTATAGAAGGGGATCCACATTGTTTTATATCCCTTTTCGTGGGAATAATCGTTAAAGTTCGCAACAAGCTCGGATTCGTTGGTAGAACGCGCATAATCGATGCTTTCGGCAAACCAGTAGAAGCCCTTTAAGGTAAGGTTTTCGAAATTGCTTGCCGCAAATTGCGATTCAACGTAATCGATATACCATTTTACGATATTGGTACGCTCTTCAAGCGAATAAGAGGAAACGGTTTTGCCGTCGATCTCGCCGAACGCGTTGTTATAAATGCCGATGTTGGGAACCGAGAAGAAGATGGGATATTGGAAATCGTCGCCAAGTCCCAATTCACTCTTAAGCTGACCTACAACGGTGTTGAGCGCGCCCATATTGGTGGTCGCGTCCATTGCAACCGAAACGAAGCTCTTCATATCGTTCTGGCGCATATAACCGTCGGCAGACGAGGTTACGGGCATTCCGAGGAAAAGCATCGCGTCGAACATCGTGTCAACGACCTTGCCGCTCTTATCAACGTATGCGAAATAGGGCTTGATCGTTTCGGTGGTATATTTTGTAGCGGTATACATAAGACATACGCTGTTGATGCCGTCGATATCACCGCTGATCTCTTTTTCGGGGATAATGGTTTTTTCGGCAGAAACCGCGTTCGAGGCGTCCTTGCTGCCATATACCGACAATTCGTCAACGTAGGTGAATACGTCGCTCGAGAATACCGCGCGGACGTAACGTGCCTTGTAAGCCTTATCGAGAGTTACCTTGAACTCAACGCGCTTTTGCTGAGTCTGGGTAACAAGATTTTCGTTTACGGTCTTACCGACCAAGCCGAAATCGGTTCCGTTTTCGGAAACGTAGATTTCAAGATATCTCGAGCACCAGATACCTGCAGTGCGGTATTGGTATTCGCCGAGAGTAGCGCCGGTAACCGCCATAACCTCACCGAGGTCGATGGTTACTTCAACGGCGGTACCGCGATAAAATTCGCTCCAAGCGGTATCGCTCATGGAATTGCTCTTTGCGATAATGCCGTCGGTAAGCTTCTTTTCTTTTTTATACGCCTTCTTGGGAAATGCGTTTTCTACAGCGGTGTAATATTCAACGGTATAGCTTTTGCCAACCGAAATAACCTCGTCTGCAGCGCTCGCCGCAAACGCGGTAAACGGAATAACCAGTAAAAGCGCGAATAAAACGCTTAAAAATCTTTTCGCCATAAGCACCGCCGATTATCAGGTAGTAGCGTTGTTGTACGCTTCAACCGCAGCTTCCATAGCGGTAACAACCTGAGTTTCCTTAGCGCTCCAGGAGGAGGTAAGGGTGTTTGCGTTGGAGTTGCCGATAATGTTGCCGTAGAAGCTCAAAAGACCGCCCCAGTTGTAAATTGCGCCGATATCGTAGAAACGGTTGTTGTAAACGATGTCGAGCATTTCTGCGTCGTCGTCGGACTGGATAGCCTGAAGCTGAAGGGTTGTCTGATAGTAGGAACGGATAACGTCTGCATTGTAGAATCCGAGTGCGTCAAGTGCGAAGGCGATATCGGAGATACGTGCCTTGTCAACGCTAGAGGGGATCGCGAATGCGGAGGACTGATATACGTTAACGGTGTTGCAGTAGTATTCCTGCTCCTTGTCGAGCTTGGGAATGGGAAGAACACCGAATTCAAATTCGAGGTTTGCACTCTTGAGGATGGAAACAGAGGAGCTGGTAGTGTTGTAGAACAAGCCTCTCTGGTTAACGAACATTTCTTCCAATTCTGCGAAGCCGTAGGTGGAGGGATTTGTGGGAGACTGACCGATGATCAATTCAGCACGCTGAGTGTTGGTAGCATCGGACATAAGCTCGTATACCTTGTTGAATGCGCTAACGGAGGATTCGTCGTCAAGAGTGATGGTGAGCTCGTTGGAAGCATCCTTGGTAACGGTTGCGATGTTCAAGCCGTTCATCATAACGGTTGCGCCGTATGCGTGCGAAAGGTTGCCGTAGGTAGCGTTGAAGCCCCACTGACCGTTGGAGTCGGGAGTCGATACCGCGCGGCACATTTCATAGTAAAGGTCGATGGTGAATTCGCCGTTACGAACGATTTCGTAAATATCGCCGTGCTTGGTAAGTTCGGCGTTCTTGCTGAACATATCCTTGTTGTAAAGAGTAAGATAGGTATTATCGTCGTCGGTAATGAGAGCGTCACCTGCAAGGAAGTAATACTTTTCACCGAGCGCGAGAGCGTTTATAGCTCTTTCATCCCACCAGGGATTGCTTATATCAACGTAATCGTTGAGCGACCAATAATAATTGGAAGCGATACCTGCAACGAGTCGGTCAACCGATTCACAAACGAGCTCGTACTCGTTGGAGTTACCGGTGATAAGATTCTTTATTTCTTCGGAAGGATATTTAACCGAGGTAACCTCAAAGGTGATACCGTAGGTTTCTTCGAGATAGTTGTTTCTGTTCTGAACTGCTGCGTTGATGGTGTTGCCTTCGAGCTCTTCAATATAGGAGAACTGCTGAAGACCGTACTTATGACGTTCGGTATCAACACACAAAATGCGGATAGGATCGCCGCCGAGAGTCTGATTTGCATAGGGGAAGGTGCCGTAGTCGGCAGGGCCGTAGTTAAGGCCGTTGCCTTCGCTTACTTCGCCGGAGGTGTTGGTGTTGGCGGAAGTGTTGTTGTTGGGGGTGGAACCGGAAAGCTCGGGTTCTGAACAAGCCGCGAAAATACCCGTACACATGAGTATCGCGAGGAGAAGACTGAGCGCTCTGAAAAGCGTTTTCATAGGGACCTCCAATTTTTTTGAATTTTATACGGAGGCATTATAACATATTGCAAAAAATAAAGCAATAGCATTGAATTATTTTTATGAATTTTTTTGCATTTTTCACAAAAAAGGACGCAAGGTTTTTACCTTACGTCCTGTCTGTTCAGTCAATTTTCTCGAGAATCCAAAGAATACTGTGGAATTCAAGCGTTGTGGGAGCGTGAAGACCGAAATTCATAAGCTGATCACCGCGGTAGGTCGCACCCGTGAAGCGCTCCTTGTAAAGCGCGTCGGGATCGAGCCCGCGCAATGCAATGCGCTCGTTGTTGCCGTAAAGGCGAACGTGTGTGAGAACGTATCCTGCGATACAAACCGATTTGTCCTCGGAAACGGTACACCACGCCGAGCAGGGCTCGTTGTGGGGGTCACGCAGACGGTGATATCTTCCCTTCGCAAGCACGTCGCCGATCTCCTTATAAAGCGCGGCGGTATCGCGGACCTTTTTCTGCTCCTCCTCGGAAAGCGCGGTCGGGTCGAGCTCGTATCCGAAGGAGCCGGTAAGAGCAACCGTGAATCGGGTGTCAAAGGGAGTAACGTGAGCGGTCTGGTGGTTGGGCGAAGCCGAAACGTGCGCGCTCATTGCCGACATAGGATAAACCAAGCTCGTGCCGTACTGTATCTTAAGGCGCTCGATAGCATCCGAGTTATCGCTCGTCCATACCTGAGGCATATAGTAAAGCATACCTGCATCAAATCTGCCGCCACCGCCCGAGCAGGATTCAAACAGCACCTCGGGGAATTCCTGATTAAGACGCTCGAGAACCGAATAAAGTCCGAGATAGTAACGGAATTCGACCTCGCGTTGCTTGTTGGAGCCGAGCAACGGGCTGCCTGCCTCGCTCATGTTGCGGTTGAAATCCCACTTAACGTAGGAAATACCGCCCTCACGGAGTATTTTTGCAACCGATTCATAAATATAATCGCAAACGTCCTTACGGGTAAGGTCGAGAATAAGCTGATATCTTCCCTCAGAGCGCGGACGGTTTTCGTAATGCAGACACCAATCGGGATGCGCTCTGTAAAGCTCGCTGTTGGGAGAGATCATTTCGGGCTCGAACCAGATGCCCAATTTAACTCCCTTGGCGTTGAGATGATCGGAAATACGCTTGATGCCGCCGGGCATCTTTTCTTCGTTGACAAACCAGTCGCCGAGCGAGGAATGGTCGTCGTTACGCTTGCCGAACCAGCCGTCGTCGATAACCATAAGCTCGATACCGAGCTCCGCACAGGAATCGCCTATTTTGATAAGGCGGTCGGAGTCAAAGCCGAAATAGCAAGCCTCCCAGCTGTTAAGAAGCACGGGTCTTCTGACGTCGCGGTATTTTCCGCGGCAGAGGCGTTCACGGAAGACTCTCGAGAAATTATAGGAAAGCGTGTCAAGACCGACCGAGGAATAGCTCATTACACATTCGGGAGTGGTAAATTCCTCGCCCGAGGCAAGCTCCCAACGGAATCCGTCGGGGTTAAGACCGACAACGGCACGTGCGGTATCGAACTGATTTGCGGCGATCTCTGCCGTAAAGTTGCCCGAATATACGAGCACGAAGCCGTATGCATCGCCCGAAACCTCATCCGCACCGCGAGAAGTCATAATAAGGAAGGGATTGTGCACGTGCGACGAAGCGCCGCGGCGCGACGACATAATAAATCTGCCGTGGTTAAGGGGTGCACGCTCGATATTACGCTCGCGGCAGTGAGTACCGAAGTTGGAGATAACGTCGTAATCGATCCTGTCGAAATCGACCGCCGCCGAAGCCGCCGCATCGATATAAACGGTCGCTTCACCGTTGTTTATAATACGGGCATAACGAGTGATTATATCGTAATCCTCAAGCACGCAATAGTAAAGCTCGACCTTGATATTGCTTACCGAATCAAGCATTTCGACAACGAGAGTTTCGCATTCGTTTTCGTTTTCGCAATATATCGCGGGAAGGCCCTTTATTCCCTGCTTGCCCTGCACGATGCGTCTTCCGACAACGCGAAGGTCGACGATGACCGATCCGTCGGGGTTGGTCATTTCAAGCGCAGGCGTACGCATATCCGCTCTGCCCCAGCAGGGATATTCGAGAGGGATATCGTCGAGAATAAAGCCGTCGCAATTTTCCATACGGGGAGAAAATGCGGCTCTTCCCTGCTCGCGGAACATATAAGTGCAGTCGCCGAAGGTCTTTTTGCCCCAATAAAGGTGCAAAAGAAAGCCTTCTCTTTCCTGCATTATATAGCTGTAATTTTTTGTGTGAAGCGAATATTGCCCTGTGGCGGAATCGTAGATTATCGACATATTTTCCTCCGAAAATTAAAGGTTGGGTATAAGCGCGGTAGCGACCGCGAAATAGACGACGAGCGCAAGCGCGTCGATGACCGTTGTAATAAAGGGACTTGCAACGACCGCAGGGTCGAAGCCTATCTTCTTGATAAGCACGGGGAAGCAGCATCCGACGACCTTCGAAGCGACGACTGTCGCGAAAAGCGTAAGGCAAACGACCATTGCGACCAAAGTGTCTGCTCCGTCGAGCCATATTGCCTTGAAAAAGCCTACGACCGCAAGCGAAACGCCGCATAAAAGCGAAACGCGAAGCTCCTTCCATAATATACGCAATATATCACCCGGCACAACGTCGCCGAGCGAAAGCGCACGGATTATCGTAACCGAGCTCTGACCGCCGGCGTTACCCGCCGTACCCATAAGCATGGGGATGAATGCGGTAAGTATAACGAGGTGGCTCAATGCCTCCTCGTAGGCAGAAATTATCGCGCCGGTAAAGGTTGCCGAAAGCATAAGAAGCATAAGCCACGGCACGCGAGCAAGCCAGGTCGAAAAAACGCCTGCCTTTAAATAGGGCTTATCGGTCGGCGTAATACCTGCCATCATTTCGACGTCCTCGGTCGCCTCGTCCAACGCGACGTCGATCGCGTCGTCGACGGTAACGATACCGACCAATCGGTTGCCCTTGTCGACGACGGGAAGTGCCAAAAAGCCGTAGTCCGAGAATTTCTTGACAACGCTCAGCTTATCCTCGTCGGTGGTGCTGAATATTACGTTCGTTTCCATCAGATCGGAAATAAGCGTGTCGGGCTCGGCTAGCATAAGATCCATTGCCGTTACCACGCCGACAAGCGTGCGGTCGGATTGGGTTACGTAGCAGGTATAAATTGTTTCCTTTTCGGTACCCACGCGGCGGATACGTGTAAATGCATCCATAACCGACATATTTTTATCAAGACGCACGTATTCGGTGGTCATAATACTGCCGGCGCTGTCCTTGGGGTAATTTAATATCTGGTTGATCTGTGCGCGCGTTACGGGATCCGAGTTTGCAAGCATTCTCGCCGCAACGTTCGCAGGCATCTCCTCGATAATGTCGACGGTATCGTCGACGAAAAGCTCGTCGAGCATCGCCTTAAGCTCGGTATCCGACATTTTTCGGATAAGAAGCTCCTGCAGCTCCGACGACATATTTGAAAAGCATTCCGCCGCAACGTCCTTTGCCATCATACGGAAAAACAGC
>JAFYON010000059.1 GCA_017560145.1 Clostridia bacterium
AAGCAGGACGTTCTCCCGTTGCTTAACGGCGATTGCCGTTTCAGGACTGTGGGGGGGTGGACGTAGAGATCGTCGGGCAATGGGATATGATCATCGCGCATCCGCCCTGCACGTTTTTGAGTAACGCGGGAGCTTGCCGAATGTATAAACTGATAGACGGCGAAAGGTGGATCAACGAGCGGCGGCTTTACCAAATGCGGGACGGCAAAGAGTTTTTCTGCAAGATGTTACACGCCAAATGTGGAAAAATTGCCGTTGAAAACCCCACGCCGCTTAAAATCTGCGAATTGCCTAAACCGACACAAGCAATTCAACCGTATGAGTTTGGGCATCCTTATAGCAAGCGAACGCTTTTGTGGCTCAAAGGGTTGCCGCCGTTAGTGCCGACAGAAATCTTGACCGAGCATCAACCGTTTTTACCAAGCAATACAAGCGCATATTCGCGTGGATGCGGGGGCAGCCGTGGCGCGATAAGAGGCAGTAAAAATTACGCCAAAACCTTCCCCGGCATAGCCAAAGCGATGGCGGAACAATGGGGATGACAGGAGGAGGAAGACGATGACTGAATATATCAGCAAGGACGCGATAATCAAGGCGATAAAAAAGAAATACTGCGATGAATGCAAGCGGATAAACAAGGGTTTTTCATCTCCGAAATTTTGTTCGATATGCCGAGTGACAGATGATCTCGACATAATCGGCAAGCTTCCCGCCGCAGACGTGCGGGAGAATGTCAGGGGAGAATGGATTTTGGCAGAGCGCGTGTCACACGACAGAGGCTTATGGGAATGCTCCCATTGCCACAAGTGGGTGTGGGGAATTGCTGAAGACAAGCCTACGCAGAAGTTCTGTGATAACTGCGGCGCGGATATGAGGGACGGGAATATGGAGGAAGGAAATGGCTGAATATATTAAGCGCGAGGCGGCGATAGAAGCCGCGATAGACGCAGCAGACGAATGGGACGGCGGTCATAACACGGAAAGAGCCGCGATGATACGCGAAAGCCTTAACCGCATTCCCGCCGCCGACCTGAGGGAGAGCGTCAGGGGGAAATGGATTTACGATTGCGATAAAACGATGAGCGACGGATGGACGTATAAGCAACGGCATTGTAGCGTCTGCGGGAGATCAACGGTAGAATGTGTAGATTATTGTCAATTTTGCGGCGCGAATATGCAAGAGGGGGAAAAGGGAGACGAATGGTATAGCAAGTTGATAGAGGACATCAATGCGTTGCCCGCTGCCGCCGCGTGGGAGAACGACAAGGAAAAGTATTATCGAAAAGAGTTGATAAAATTGCAGCGCGGATTGAGGGATGAAAATGAGCGAGAAAAAAATTGATGCTATGCACCGGCTTTTCGGCAGAAAAGCGGGATATAAGTGCGGCGAGTGTAAAAACCTTTTGCATATCCAAGCAAACAACAAGCTGGTCTCAAAATGTGCGATCTATGGCGATACGCGATCCGAGGCGTCCGATTGGGTGCAAAAATGGACGGCTTGCGGAAAATTGAACCAGCCGTATAAAGGGCGTCCGGTCATCAAGATCACCGAAGAATGGCGGCGAAAAGCGGAACGAAATAAGCCGGATGAGCCGCTGGAAGGGCAATTGACGTGGGATGATATCGATGAGAACGAACGCGATATATTTGAAGAAGCGATATGACGCGTTAAGGGATCGTAGGCGTTGCGTTCAATGCGGCGCTCAGGACGATAGAACGCTGCGCGGGAAAATCTGCTGCGAGCGTTGCGCGGAATATCGAGCGGGAAAACAAATCGATTATGTAAGAAGGAGGAATGAAAATGAAAAAAGCTGACGTAAACGCGGCGGCAATGGCGATGATTGCCGGGCTGGATGTGTGGGAAGCGGAGGGCGCGGCAGGATCGTCGGCGAGGCAATGATCGACGATTGCCAAGCAATTAAACTAATCGACTTTGTCCGGCATTTTGCGATGAGGAAATTATCCGGCGTGACGGTATCACAATGCTTTGACTATCTCGGCGGAAACGTAGACCGACAGTTTTATTTGTGGCAATTGACCGACGTCAAAGAATATGACGAGCCGAAAGCCTTTAACGCGGTTATAAGATCGCCGAGGCGCCCGCCGGTAAGCTGGGCGTATGTAAGGAGAGGGACAGATGGCGAGTGATCCGTGCAAGGCTTGCAAAAAGGCGAAATGCCCGAAGGTCTGTTATGTGAAGAAAGATTACGCGAGGGCGAGGAGAAGAAAAAAATAATGTTTATCGGACTACACGATAGCGATTGCACCGGATTTCCCAATTACGCCTTAATAAAGATCGCGGCATACCACAAAGCCCGTGGAGATCGGGTCGAATGGTGGGATGCAATAACTAAATATGACAAGGTTTATTCGTCCAAGGTCTTCACATTTACCGAAGAAAACCTTTATTTGCCCGACAAGACAATTAAAGGCGGAACGGGATATGGCATATATAGAGACTTGCCCCAAGAGATCGACGATGCGTTCCCCGATTATAGCCTTTACCCTGATTGTGATTACGCCATTGGCTTTTTGACACGAGGATGCGTAAATAAATGCCCGTGGTGTGTTGTGCCGAGAAAAGAAGGGCAGATAAAGCCGTATCGCGATTGGCAAGACATCCGCCGCAACGACACAAAAAGGATCGTTTTTATGGACAACAATGTGTTGGCAAGCGAACACGGCGTTCGGCAGATGGAGAAAATGATCGAGGGGGGGGTCAGAATAGACTTTAATCAAGGGATGGAGGCGCGACGCGTCACGCCCGAAATCGCAGAAATAATAAGCAGGCTGAAATGGATACGCTTTATCCGGTTCGCGTGTGACACCGATGCAGCCATAGACTCCCTTGACAAAGCCGTAAATCTGTTTATGAGTTATGGAGTACGCGCAGACAAGATTTTTGTTTATATGCTTATAACGGACGATATCGTGTCAGCTGAGCGCAGAGCAATACATTTGCGCGAGATCGGAGTAGTCCCGTTCGGTCAGCCTTACCGAGATTTTGAGAGCAACAAAGAGCCGACAAGGGATATGAAGAGAATGGCACGTTGGATCAATCGCAAAGCCATTTTTACGGAGTGCAAAACTTTTGCCGAATATAAAAGGTTATAAAAGCCGATTATTTGACAAAATAAAAGGAGTGTGCAATAATGAAAACATAATAAAACAGACGGAGGGCGGCATATGGGCAGAGGATCAAGCGGAATAGGCAGATTCGGCGGAGGCGGGGGACTGAATCCCGCGAACGTCAGCAACGTCGAGGAGATGATCTCCCAGCGCGAGACCAACCGGAGCGCGGTCGATCAGGTGTTGCGGGTGTCTCAGGATATGTATGATCGATACGGCGCGCAGACGGCAGAGTTTCAGACGGCAGACATCAAGGGAAAGGACGCGAACACATTGGCATATTACGACGGGGCGAACATCACCGTGAATAACGCGTATTTCGATCCCGCGCAGATGGATAGCGCCTATGATCGCAGCGTCAGCGATGGTTTCCATCCGGGACGCGGAGACAAGACCGGTCTTGAAGCCGTAGCCGCGCACGAGTTCGGGCATCTTCTCACGGATCGCGTAGCGACCGCGATGGGGCTTAAATCCGGTCTCGGAAACATAGACGCCGCCGCGACGAAGATCGTGACCGAAGCAAAAGCCGCAACGTCGCACAGAGGCGTCGTGCAGATGGCAGCAAAGATCAGCAGATACGCGACGCATAGCAACGCCGAAGCCGTCGCCGAAGCCGCCTCGGACTATTGGTGCAACGGGAACAACGCCAAAGCGGAAAGCATCGCGATTATGAACGTAGTCAACAAATACATCGGAAAGAAATAAGAGAAGGAGAAAAAACAATGGCAAAAAGAACGATAAGATATTCGGAGCCTGACGATTATTTCCCGAAGGAGATCAGGGACAAGTATTTCGGCGACGCGCTGAGAAAAGCCGCCGGGAAAAAGACCGCGTCTACCAAGAAGACGTCGACGAAGAAGAAATAATCAGGACGGCAGCGCTGCCCGTCGGGAGGAATAATGAGTCTTGAGGTCGAGTACGTCCGGCTGAACACAATAAAGCCGTACATCAGGAATGCGAAGAAACATCCCAAGGAACAGATCGCGCAGATAGCGCAGAGCATCGAGGAGTTCGGTTTTAACGATCCCATAGCCGTGTGGCACGGGGAGATCGTCGAGGGACACGGGCGTTATCTTGCCGCGCGATTGCTGGGGCTTGACGTCGTGCCGATCATCCGTCTTGACGAGCTGACCGACGAGCAGCGGCGCGCTTATACGCTGGTTCACAACAAG
>JAFYON010000060.1 GCA_017560145.1 Clostridia bacterium
AATCAAGCGACGAGCTTCGCTGTTAGAGGGAGCGAGACCGGATTTGCTGAGAACCTCGAGAAGGCGAACACCAACCTCGAATTCACGCTCTTCGATATTTTCGGGAACACCGCCGCCCGCAACGCTTGCGTATCTTGCAACTGCAGCAGGAACAGCATCAGCACCGTGATAAAGAGTAACGATTGCTTCTGCATACAATGCGTGTGCTTTACGAATATCGGTTTCACAAAGTGTCTTATATTTATCTTCTTCAAGATCGGTTGTGAGATTAAAATAAGTAAGAAGAAGACTATCGGGAACCTTCATGCACTTTTCGTACATAATTTCTGCAGGCTCATCGATACCGATATAGTTATCAAGAGATTTTGACATCTTCTCTACTCCGTCCAAACCGGGAAGAAGCGGGAAGGTGATTACCTCCTGAGATCTTTGTCCATAGTCCTTTTGAAGCTCTCTGCCTACGAGAAGGTTAAAGGTCTGGTCGTTACCGCCAACCTCGATATCAGCCTCAAGTGCAACGCTATCGTAACCTTGCATAAGCGGATAAAAGAGCTCGTGCATACCAATGGGGCGCTGCTCTGCATAACGCTTTGCAAAATCGTCTCTTTCGAGAATACGAGCGAGAGTATATTTACCCGCAAGCGAAAGAACGTCTTCAAAAGACATTTTTCCGAGCCAATCGGAGTTATAAACGATTCTGGTCTTGTCCTTATCAAGGATTTTAATAACTTGCTCGTAATAGCTTACAGCATTTGCGCGAGTCTGCTCAAAAGTAAGAGGAACTCTGGTTTTGCTCTTACCCGAGGGGTCGCCGATCATTGCGGTAAAGTCGCCAATAACGAAGATAATTTCGTGACCAAGATCCTGAAGCATTTTAAGCTTACGAAGAACGACAGAGTGACCAAGGTGAAGGTCGGGTCTGCTGGGGTCGGCACCCATCTTGATTTTAAGAGTTTTTCCGCTTTCAAGCTTTTCCTTGAGCCCTTCAGCAGAGTAAACACTCAAAGCGTCGCGCATTATATTTTCATAAACCTGTTGTACAGTCATCGTTTCTACCTCTTATCCAAATGTATAAAGTTCCCCGTCGAGCTTGGGGATAGTCACAACGTCAAATTTTTCAAGCAATTCTTCATTCAACTCAATTTGATCATAGAAGGATTGAACATACTCGCTAAACTCGGTCATCGTCATTTCATCTTCGATGGTTGTATAAATGCTTGCGGAAATGTCCTTCTCGGTCATCGAAAGTCTTCTGATTACGTATGTCGCATCGCCGACGAAGTTCTTTTCGCCATATTTTCCTTCTTCGATCTTATCGAGCATTTCAATAAACGAAGCGTAATTCGCATCGTCCTTTTTAATGAAATTAGCTTCCAAAGGAATATAATATGCCTTTTCGGAATCCTTTGCGGGATATTCCTTTACTTCTCCGCTTTGAAGCTTTTCCAAAAGATCCAACGCCTCTGCACGAATCTTATCGGCAGACATTGCGCTAATAGCGTTTGCTTTATTTCCGCCGGTGGTTTTACCGTCAGCATTTGTTTTGCCGGAAAAGTCCTCTTCGGTCTTTTCAAGCTTTTCAATAATATGATATCCGTATTCGGTTTCTACAAGTCGAACCTCGCCAACTTCCATTTCAAAAGCAGCTTTTTCAAAATTTTCTACCATTCTTCCGCGTGTAAAAACGTATTCATATCCGCTGTCTTCGGTCTCGCTCTTGTAATCGTCAAGAGTTTTTCCGTCGTTCTTAATCGCGTTAAAAGCAGCTTCTGCTTTAGACTTCTTTTGAGCAACCTTTTCATCGGAAAGCTTTACGTTGCTTGAGTCTACAGTTTTGTAAAGAATATGTCTAACCTTTACAAAATCGGATTCAAAGTAAGCGCGAGCTTCTTCATCGGTATATTTGAATGTGTGAGCTGCGCCTGTATTGTAATCTACGTAAGCGAACAAAGCGCCATCGTAGTGGAGGTACTCATTAAGGAATTTTTCATGCACCTTTTCGGCAGGAATCTGAGCAATGCCATTTTCGCCATATCTGTATTCGCGAATAAGAGAATAATAAAATTCAGAGCGAAGATAACGTTCAATAGAATATCGGCTCAAGCCAAGACGCGCAAGCTCGATTTCAAAGAGGTCCTCACCACCGTAGGAATATTCAAGATCCTCCATAAAGCTGTTGATCTGATTGATATCCGCTTGATTTGTGATTGTAAGATTTGCATCGCCGCAAAGCTTTTCAAACACAAGCATTTGCTGAGCAAACTCGATAGAAATTTCTTCGATATATTGAGCAAAGGTAGTATCCTCTGTCATCTGCATCGAAAGAATATCCGATTCCGTGTACGAAACACCGTATTGCGCAAAATATGCTTGATAATAATCGATCATTTGGCTCTTGAACATACTCAAAATATACATATAGTCTTTTTCACTTAACGTATATTCGCCAAAGGTAAGCAATACTTCGCCGTCTGCACCGCCGGACGAAGATTCTTCGCTACATGCGGCAAACGAAAAAAGCATTACTATCGCAAGCAAAACTGCGATAAAACGGGTGTGTGTTTTCATTTTTATCAACCTTTCAATTTTGTGTAACATCGTTCACAAAGTATATGCAATTTACAATATACTATATTTTTTCGGTTTTGTCTACCTAAATTTGTGTTATTTTTGAATATCTTTGAATAATCTTTTCGCACATATCAAGAATTTTCTCTCCGTCACGCAATTTATAAGCAATATGTGGTCGACCTCCGAGAGATATCATAATCGCGCCGCGGAACGGATCCTCAGACGCAATTACCGCACAGCGCTCCATATTAATATTCGGATTATAAAAGCCGATCACTCTACCATTTTGTTCGATAGAAGTGAAATCAAGACTCATAGCAAGATTACGCAAATGAGATACTCTTATTAAATTCATTATGGGCTTTGGAATTTCGCCGAATCTATCGTTAAGCTCGTCAACAAGATCGTCAAAATCATCTTGATTTGAAACGGCGGCAATCTTCTTATAAACATCGATTCGCAAATTAAGAGAGGAAATATATTCTTCCGGAATATATGCATCCTCGCTTACTTCAATAGTGCAATTTTTCTCTGCCTTGGGTGCAATTCCCTTCTCGGCATTAATTGCATCTTCAAGGATTTTAATATAAAGATCATAGCCAATCGCTTCGAGATGACCGCTTTGTTCAGAGCCTAACAAATTACCTGCTCCGCGAATTTCAAGGTCGCGCATCGCAATTTTAAAGCCGGAACCGAATTCTGTAAATTCTCGTATAGCCTCAAGTCGCTTTTCGGCTATTTCATTTATGACCGAACCTGCTTTATAGGTAAGATATGCATACGCCTTTCTTGTCGATCTTCCGACGCGTCCTCTGATTTGGTGCAGCTGCGAAAGTCCCATTTTGTCAGCATCTTCAATAATCAACGTATTGGCATTAGGAACGTTTACACCGGATTCGATAATAGTTGTGCTTACAAGTATGTCCACGTTGCCCTCAACCATATCCGTCCATACGTCGGAAAGCTGCTCTTTATCCATTTTGCCGTGTCCAACTGCAATGTTTGCATCTGGAAACGCATTCTTCAAAGCAGTCGCTTTAGAATATATCGAATCGATATAATTATGCAAATAGAAGACCTGTCCTCCGCGTCTTAATTCGCGACGGATTGCTTCAAATATAACGTCTTCATCCTGTTCAAGCACAAATGTCTGAACGGGGACTCTGTCAACCGGAGCTTCCTCCAAAACCGACATATCACGTATACCGCTTAACGCCATATTCAGCGTTCTGGGTATAGGAGTAGCCGATAAAGTAAGCACGTCGACACCCTTGGAAAGTTCTTTGAGCTTTTCTTTATGAGTAACGCCAAACCGCTGCTCTTCATCCACAACAAGTAATCCAAGATCTTTAAATGCAATATCCTTTTGCAACAGACGGTGGGTACCGATAACAATATCAACAGTACCGTTTTTAAGCCCCGAAATTATCTCAGCCTGTTCTTTTGGAGTAACGAATCGCGAAAGCATTCCTATGCGAACGGGATAACCGCGAAAACGCGCCAAAACAGTTTGATAATGTTGGAAAGAAAGTATTGTTGTCGGCACAAGAATAGCCGCTTGTTTACCCGAAAATACGCATTTGAAAACGGCTCTTAACGACACCTCGGTTTTACCGAAACCAACGTCACCGCAAAGCAAACGGTCCATTGGATACGGATTTTCCATATCCTTTTTAATCTCATAAGCGGCGCGATTTTGACCGTCGGTTTCTACATATTCAAAGCCCGCTTCGAACTCATCCTGCAGCTCATCGTCAGGCGGGAAAGAATATCCCTGCATACTGCGTCTTTCGGCGTAAAGCTTAATGAGCTCTTTTGCTATATTGGAAGCGGCGGCCTTGGCACGGCTTTTTGCACGTTTCCATTCGGCTCCGCCCATTTTTGAAAGCTTCGTACCTTCAGCGCCAATATATTTGCTAACCAAATCGAGCTGATCACAAGGTACGTAAAGAATACCGCCATCGGCATAAACTATTTTGATATAATCGCGAGAAACACCTTGCGACGTAAGATTTTTGATGCCCTCGTATCTACCGATACCATGGTTCACGTGGACAACCAAATCACCTGTTGAAAGATCTGCATAAGAGGTTATTTTTTCTGCCTTGGTAACCTTTGTTGACCGCTTTTTACGTCTGATTTCATCGCGAGATCTCAACGCCATATAGTCGGTCAAGAGTACAAATCCGCCTTTCGGAAGTTCGAATCCGCGCTTTATGCAATCGGTTTCGCAGTTCGCAACCGCAACGCGACATTCATAAAGCGTACCGTTATACGGATATGCAGAAATGCCTTCCTCACACAGCATATCAAGCATTACGTTTACAGCGTGTTCGCCGGAGCAGAGCAACAAAATTTTCCATGATGCGGCAATATATGACTCTAAATCCTCTAAAAGAACATCAGTTTTTTCGGTAAACTGTACTGTAGATTTAGTTGTAATGGTATAACCCGAAACAGCGCCGATAATATTTCCCGAATTATGGAACAGATCCAAGGCAACGGTATTTTTACCAAGCGATCCCCAAAAATGATCGGAGGTGCAGAACGGCTTGCAATTTTTCATTTTGCACATACCGTTCGCCGTTAATGTTTCTATTATACCTGTATTGCTTTCCTCAAAGCCCTTTGCTCGCTCCTCAACTCGTTTAGTTTCGAAAACGAAATTTACGGTATTGTGCATTGCGTCAAGCAAGGTTTTGTTTTGAGAATATATTAGTGAATAATATTTGTCTGCGAATAAATTCTTGGTTCCGTTTTCGACAGCATCGCGTTCGGAAAGAAGCGTTTGACGTCTTTTTTCTGGACCGACGAATGCAGAAATTAAATTGTTGATTTCGCGTCTTATCAAAAGCTTTGCGTTATCGGATGCAATAATCTCATTGCAAGGAATAATTCTTACATTTTCAACGTTTTCGGTTCTTCTTTGCGAAACAACGTCGAAATAACCGATAAGATCTACCTCATCACCCCAAAAATCCACACGAACAGGTGCGCTGTAATTGGGAGAGTAAATATCAATAATGCCGCCTCTTAATGAATACTGTCCGATACCTTCAACAACGTCGCTTCTTACATATCCCATTGAATCAAGTCTTGCACAGATGTCCTTCTGTTCAGCAACCGATCCTCGAGAAAGCTCAATTGTGTTTTGGTTAAATACCTCTTCAGGCATTGTATATTGCATCAAAGCATCGGGAACGGTAACTATAACGTCATATTCCCCGCGCAATACCGCATCCTGTACCAAAAGACGTTCGTGCTCCCATTCGCGTGAATACGCGGTAACGTTTTCAAACACAAAATCGCGCGCCGGATATATTAATACACGGTCAAAAAACAAACGCAAGGTTTCTGCAATGGAATGCGCCTCTTTTTCCTCGGAAACAATAACAACGCCCTTCTTTTTAAGATCCTTCAGCAGCGCTGCAGCCAAAAAAGGGCGTGCGGAATCGCACATACCACTGATTACACCGGGTATGTGTCCTTCCGAAAAACCGTTTAACAACGATTTATATTCACTGTCATTTGCAAATTGATCAAGAATGCTTTTCATTGAATAACCGCGAAATCAATCGTCATTTTCTTCATTGTAAATGTTCATGGCTCTGTCAATTCCGTAATTAAAAATGCACGATATGGCATTCCTTATGTGACGGAACTTATTTTCGATCGATTTATACTCACTGTCGGTCAGTCGAGATAATACGTATCTGGACATATCAAACTCTTCCGGCTTTTCACCAACTCCAACACGTATGCGAATAAAGTTGTCGGTATGCAAGTGCTGAACGATCGATTTAATTCCGTTGTGACCTGACGCGCTTCCACCCTTTTTTATCTTAAATTCACCTAATTTCACTTTTGTATCATCATGTATAACGATAAGCTGATTCGGTTTCATTCGGTAATAGCTCATTACGTTTCTGACAGACATCCCCGAATTATTCATAAATACTTGGGGCTTAACGATATACACGATGTAAC
>JAFYON010000061.1 GCA_017560145.1 Clostridia bacterium
CCCAGCTTCTCTGCTGTTCAGGCTATGACCGTTGAAGAAATCGCAGCTTGGTTCGCAACCTGCGGTATGTAATCGTTAAAAATTTTAATTTGCTTTCCTATTAATAATATATAAGGAGAAATAAAAATGAAAAAGAAGATTTTTGCGATTGCACTCGTAGCTATCCTCGCTGTAACTGCAATCACCGGCGCATCTCTTGCATATTTGCAGGATACAGATGATGCATTGAACACCTTTACCGTTGGTAACGTTGAAATTGACCTTTACGAAAATTTCGATGAAGATCTCGCACACCTCCTTCCCGCAGTTTATGATGCTGATACCCAGACCTACAACAACTCCGTAACCAAGGAAGTTTTTGTTAAGAACACCGGCGACGATGTTGCATACGTTCGTGTTCACATTGCTATCCCCTCCATTTTGGACGATGCACAGCCCAACTTCGACGCTTCCAAGAACGTTCTTCACTTCAACTTCGCACCCGAAAGCGTAGCTGACGGTCTTTGGAGCTGGAACAAGACTGTTGATGGCGCAAACTATCCCACCAACGCATCCGAATGGAACTCTTATCCCACCACTATCGATGGAGTTGCATACAACGTTTACGTTGTAACCTTCAAATCTTCTCTCGATAGCGAAGCTTCCACTTGCAGCGCAATGAACCAAGTTTACCTTGATCCCAAAACCACTAACGGTGATATTGCTAAAATTAACGAAACTCTCAAGGGCGAATGGAACATCTACGTTGCAGCTGAAGGCGTACAGGCAGCAGGCTTCAAGAATGCTTTCCACGCGCTTGATACCGCTTTCGGTGTTCCCGGCACCTATGACGTTGCTTGGACTGCAACCGATGACACCTCTAATGGCTAATATTTGTTGAGGATTAAACAATGAAAAAGAAGATTTTAGTTCTTGCTATCGTTGCTTGCCTTGCAATTATGGCAATCGCAGGCGCATCGCTTGCATACTTCACCGATACCGATGATGCAACCAACGTGTTCACCTCCGGTAAGGTAGATATCACTCTTAACGAAGTATTCGACGAAGAAACCGCTCAGCTTATCCCCGGCGTTGATATCCAGAAGGACGTTACCGTTTCGCTTAGCGAAGACAGCGTTGAATCCTACGTTTGGTATACCTATGCGATTCCTTCCGCGCTTGACAACGATGATGCAAGCAAAAACATTATCCACGTAAACCACGCAGGCAGAAACTGGCTCGCATATCGCGAAAACACCAAGTACTGGGCTGATGGTCAGACCGAAGCTACTCCCGAAGATCAGTGCTGGATCGTTGACTACGAAGTAGAAAAGAACGTTACCATCGACGGCGTTGCTTACAACGTTTATACCGTTCTTTACAACGGCACTCTCGAAGCAGGCGAAGAAACCACCATTGGTATGACCAAGGTTTACTGCGACACCAAGGTTGATTACGATAACGAATCCGGTAAGTACACCCTTTACGGCGAAGATATCGGCTTTGATCTCAACAACGTTAAGATCATCGTTACCGCTTATGCAATTCAGGCAGCTACCTTCGAAAACGTTGAAGATGCTTACAACGCATACAACGCTCAGATGGCTGCAATCCCTGAAAACGCAGTTGATATCGACTAATTAACAAAAAAATACTCTGCTCCCAAACGGGAGCAGGGTATATATGGGTACCTCAACAAAGCGTGAGATATCCATATATGCCCTGCAAACAAAGGGTTTTAATCGAAATTATCTATTTATGAAAGGAAATAAGCATGAAGAAGAAAATATTAGTTATTGCATTCATTGCTGTTTGCTTATCAATAGTTGCATATAGTACCACCGCGTTTTTCTCGGTTGACGACACCGCGACAAACGTTATCACGATGGGTAATATAAAAATCGAACTGGAGGAGCTCGCCATTCCCGATGACGGCGGCGATCCGGTTCCGTTTAGCGACGTTATCGACGTCCTTCCCGGTACAAACGTTTCAAAGATCGTTCAGGTGAAGAACACCGGTAACAATTCCGCTTGGATCCGCATCTCGATCGACAAAGCGATCGAGCTTGCCGAGGGCATTAACGGGGAAGTGGACGTTGCACTTGTTTCGCTTAACGTCAACACCGAAAATTGGACCGAACTTGACGGCTATTACTACTACAACACAGCTCTTAACGCAGGCGAAACGACCGAACCCTTGTTTACAACGGTAAGCTTCGCAAGCAATATGGGCAATATCTATCAACAAAGCAAAGCAATTATCAAAGTTTTCGCACAGGCAACCCAGACAGCAAATAACGGCGAAACCGTTTTTGAAGCAGCAGGCTGGCCCGCAGAACAAGCAGAGTAAGGAGGTAAAATTAAATGAAACACAGATTTGAGAAACGAATTTTATCTCTCGTCCTCTGTCTCAGTATGGTGTTCACGCTCATCATCACCCACGCGAATTTCGCATTCTCGGCAGAGCAAAAAGACGTTGTTGATCCCTTCGTATCCCCCTTCCGTCCTGACGTTCCTATTGAAATCGACGGAAAAACTGCATATAGCCAATCCTACCGTATTCCCAATATGGTAACGCTCAACGACGGCACTATCGTCGCAGCGGCTGATATTCGTTGGAACACCACCTATGACGGCGGTGGTCTTGACACGCTCGTTGCTCGTTCCAAGGACGGCGGCGCTACTTGGGAATATACCCTCGCTAACTATCTCGGCGACAACGGTAATGAGTATAACTATAATTCTACTGCATTTATAGATTCCTCGCTTGTTCTCGATAACGATGGTAAGACTCTCTATATGCTCGTTGACCTCTATGCATACGGCGTAGCTTTGAACGGTTTGTGGAAGGATAACACAACCTCGTTCTTCGCTTATCCGAGCTCTGACGATGGCTTTGATGACAACGGCAGACTTAAGCTTGCTAAAAAAGGCTATTCTTCCTTTGATTACTATCTAGATGGAGATAAAATTTATAACGCTTCTACCAATGTAGCTGTTGATGGATATGTTGTTGATGGTCATTTCAACGTAACTTATACCGAAAACGGCCAAACGGTAACCACTAACCTGTTCTATCAGAACTCGCCCTTTAATGTTGTAAGAACCCCGTATTTGTACTTCATTAAGTCCACCGACGGCGGCGAAACCTGGTCCGATCCCACTTTGTTGAATCTTAGAGAGAAATACACCCGTGCTAATTCTGCTGAAAACGCCTTGTTGGTATCTCCCGGCAACGCTATTATGACGAAGAACGGCACAATGGTTTACCCTGTTTATAGCTATTCGCACTACGGTGTGTCCAGTTCCTATCAGAAGTTAGGTTTGATTTATTCTGCAGATGACGGCAAAACCTGGGAAAGAACTTCCAATTATGATGGCTTGACCTTCTCTTCTGAAGGCTCGGTTGTAGAATTGCAAAACGGTAAGCTTCGTGTGTTCTTCCGTAATGAAACTGCACGCTTGTGTTACGTTGACTATAACCTTGAAACAAAGGCGTGGGATACTCACGTTCAAACAACTATCCCCGTAAACTCCAACACTCAGCTTTCTGCGCTTTCTTATAACGGAACTGTTGACGGAAAGCAAATCATTCTCGTTTCCTGTCCTACAGGTCCTAACAGCAACGGATCCAGCAGTGGCGACGGTTCATATCGTACCAATGGTAAGATTCTTGTATTCGTAGTCGATGATGAAAAGACAATGTCTCTCAAAAAGACTATCGACGTTAATGAATATGTTGCAGTAAATCAATTGTCAGGTAGCAATTATCTAGAATCGGATGCATTCTTTGCATATTCTGCGATTACTGTTCGTAAGGACGGCTCAATTGCACTTCTTTACGAAAACAATCAGTATGGCTGGGGCTTTGGTGACGGTAAATATTACACCATCACCGGCAAAGCTTTCGACCCGAGCGAATTCGGCTTCGAGCTTGATGAAATAGTTGTCGAAGAAAATTGCGTTATTGTCGATTCTAATGGTAATGAAATTACTTCCGTAACGATGAATCAATATGAAAAGCCCGAAATTACTGCAGACACCACTCTCAGCAGATTCAGCTCTGACATTGACTATCAATGGCAGATCGAATATGAAGACGGCAAATGGGTCGATATCTACGGCGAAGATGAAAAGACAATTAAAATCTCTTACGGTATGGTTGCAAACCTTCTTGATGACGATGGTAAGGTAGATATTCGTTGTAAATCTTTTAACGATGGCAAGGTTGCATACAGCAAACCCATCACCGTAACCCTCGAAATGTACGAGCCCAAGGAACCCGACGTTGTCGTTTCCGAAAGCTTTGTCACCTCGAACGGCGAAACCGTAACCGTTTCTATCGCAGGTGATATCCCCGAGGATGCATCTGTCGCTCTCGAAGAAACCGATTCCGAAGGTATCACGGTCGATGAAGGCGAGGTTTTTGTTGCCGCGCTCGATATCTCTATTAAAAATGCCGACGGCACCGAATGGCAGCCCGAAAGCGGCGAATCGGTTACTGTAAATCTCCCTGCTTCTTCTATTGGACTTATGGAAGGCGACAATTTCGTCGTTTACCACCTCCATAACGGTGAAGTAAGAATACTCGGTACCTATACCGTTACCGATGGCACAGTTTCCTTCGAAGTTGACGGCTTTTCCAAGTTCGTTTTCGCGCTCGCATCCGACGCAATTAACTTCGATTATAGCGCCGATATCGGCAAGCACGCTCACCTCACTTGGAGCGACGAGGTTATGTTCGAGGTTCTCGATTTTGAACCCGATGCAGACTTTACAACGCTTACTTTTGCTTATGATGTTACCGATTTTTCTACTGATTTTGTAATAAAAATCACCGATTACAAAGTTGTAACTCAGCTTGCTACAACAACTATCCAAGTAGCTGAGGATTCTGTTGGTGATCCTTCTGACACTGTTGAAACAAGAAGAATCTATTCTCTTTGGTATCAGTTTGATATCGTCAAAGGCGACTACCCCGAAGAATTGTTCAACGGTATGTGGGTATTGCAAAACTATCTTTCCGAAGAAGATGCATATGCGGTCGACACTCTCACACTTTTCGACGCACCCGATGAACCTATCGTTCCCGATGAACCCGTAGAACCTGTTGAACCCTCTGTCGGCATCACCGTCAACGGCGAAACTGTTGATGAAGTAACCGTGTCCAAGTCCGACAAGGTTACCGTTACCGCAACCCCCAACGTCGAAGGCTCGATGACCTACAAATGGCAGCTGCTTATTCCTGCAGCAAATATGTGGGTAAACATTTCCGGTCAAACCTCTGCTGACTGTACCATTAACTACGGTATGGTTTCCAACCGTCTTGACTCCAACGGTCAAGCACACATCCGTTGTGTAACAACTATCAACGGCGTTGAGGTTATCAGCGAACCTATCGCGGTAAATCTTGTAACAACATACTCGTTATTTAATAACTATTGGATGCCCGTATCCAAAACTCTCTCTTCGCCCAATTCCCGTGCAGGCGAGGGCGATACGACACTTTACAATGTTGTTATTAACTACGTTTTCGAAAACGGCGAGGTTGCGGCTAACCCGTTCACTTCAAAGATCGGTGTAACCGGTGAATTAACAACTCCTGTAGAATTCCCTGTAGTTCAAGGTTATTTGCCTTATGTAAATGACGTACGCCAGGATTCTTATACCTTTGATCTTTACGGTAACCAAATGACCGAAGATTTCGTTATGAATGTCGTATATAAACCTACCTTGGTTGATTATACGATTGTTGTAATGCTTCAAAACGTACATAACGATAACTATACCGAATCTGAAGAACATAGAACTACACTTCAGGCTCTTACCGGTACTGTTATTTCTAGTGATACCGAGGTCGATGTTGATATCCCCGGTTTTTACCAGCTGCTTCACAAACAGGCAACTGTTGCCGCTGACGGAAGTACTGTTATCGAAGTTCGTTTCGATAGATTTTACTATCTTATGACGTTCGAGCTTGGTGATGGCGGCTACGGCGTTCTTCCCGTATACGCGCGTTATGGTACCGAGGTTGAAGTAGGAACTCCCGATAGACCTGGTTATAGCTTCAGCCACTGGGCAAACGAACTTGGCGAAAGCATTACTTTCCCGCAGTCAATGCCTGCAGAGGACGTTACATTTACTGCGGTATGGAATTCATCCGATGCAAAATATACAGTTGTATATTGGAAGGAAAATGCTGACGATAACGGATATTCCTATTGGGGCTCTGTAATTAAAGAATCAACGTCCGGTGCGGTTGTAAACGGATCGGATGATATTCCTACGACAATAACCTATGCTACAGTAGACGGTAGCAGGGTTGATGAAAAGATTTACTTCACCTATAATGACACTTTGACCGATAAAAACGTTGTTGTTAAGGGTGACGGTTCAACCGTAGTTAACGTTTATTACAAAAGAAACTACTATACTATTTATTTCCGCGGTTACGGTAAGTGTTGTCTTGATGAGCATACACATGGCACAAACTGTAACAGCAAGTTGATTTGTACGTTGGAAGAGCATACACATGGACAAGAATGTAACAGAACACTTAACTGTGACATTCCTGTACATAGCGCGCATGATGCGGATTGTTTAAAATGTGGTAAGACCGAGCATACTTCCCATACAGATGCTTGCTTGCAATGTGCTCATTCTTCACATACATTGGATTGTTATGATGTTGGTTCTCGAGTTTTGCGAGAGACTACAAAACCAAACAATTCAAGTATTCCAAGCAACCCTGTAAATGGCACTGTTTATACGTATAAGAATGGTAATGGTGCTAATTCTACATATTATGTTTTGTACCTTGATGGAAAATGGTATTCTGCATACAAAACCAATGGTGATGCGCGTCCTTATCAAGAAATTAAGCTTGATTGTTCGCATACCCATAATGCTTCATGCTATAGAGATGAACTCCACACCCATATCGAAAGCTGTTACAAGGATGTTGTTCATGAACACAACGATTCCTGTTACAAATATAGTTGTGGCAAAGTGGTACATAAGCACGATGCAGATGATTGCTACAGTGAATGTACAAAAACGGCACATACTCACGGAAATAATTGCAATAGCAATAACACAAATAACGTAATTTATGTTATAACCGCGAAATATCAACAAGATATTTCTGCACTTTGGCCGACGTATGATAAATTGGCGGCTTCTGATAGCAAGCACTATAAGAATGGAAGCGGACAACCTGTAAACAGTAACGGTTCTAGATTTAGAGGTTGGGATGTTGATAACGCTAGTGCTGAAGCGGTTTCGAAGCGTATTAATATGACTCGCGACTTGTGCGATACAGATCAAGGCTATCAGTACGCCGATGCTCAATATAGTGCATCTTATTCCTATAAGTTGTATTATATGTTTGAAAGTTTCGATCAAACTACAGCGGCTAACGGAACAACGCGTAAAGCATATACGGTGAACGGAACCCGCGTTTATTTTGACAGCGATCCTGCATATTATCAAGAACTGATGTATAGTAGCGACACTACCTTCAACCAAAAACAGGTTCTTGGTATGAACCCTGTAGGCACAGAAAAAAGCACCTCTAATTCTATTATTAGCAACTGGTTGTACTATACTCGTAACCGTTCTGCAATAAGTTATCAGAATATTGATACCGTTATCGATACCAAATCGAACGTTATGTTTGGCGAATCGTTAAAGGCGTATAAATATTCCGGAACTCCGCCTTATCCCTCTTCGTTAGAAGCGGGTGCATATCAATTCGCAGGTTGGTATACAACTGCAGGTTGCTTTGACGGTACCGAGGTTGATTTTGAAAACGGCACTATGCCTAACGGTAACGTTACCTTCTATGCAAAATGGGAACCCGTTACTCACACCGTTGAGTTCTATAAGCAAAAGGATGATAGCGGCAATCTTATAGAAAAAATCGGCGATACCTATTCGGTTAAGCACAATCAAAAGCTTAACGAGCAATATATCCCCCAAGCACCCGAGGATTTCGAAAACGGTGCATATAGCTTTGCAGGCTGGTGGTATATGGATGGTACAACCGAACGTCGTTACGATTTCAAGAGCTTGCCTGTTACCGAAGACCTTGTTGTTTATGCAAAGTGGACTTCCAACAAGCAAATTCAGTATATTGTTAATTTTGAATTATCTGATGGCACTAAGGTTGCTGACTCCATTTCAAGCAGTGACTTGGCAGGTACGACCGTAACTTTTGACGCAAAGGGCGCTAACGAGCTTTATCCTAAGTACAGAGAAGGTTATTTCCCGAACGTTAAGAGCCACTCTATCACATTGGATATAAACGATGCGGACGGCGTAATGGAATATACCTTTGTGTATACTCCCGTTAACTCAGTACCGTATACGGTCTACTATCTTGCCGAAACCCTTAAAGAGGGCGGAACCAGTCTTGGAACCCATGTTCTTGACGGCAAAACCTATTATATTATTGCAGCAACAAAGACAGTAAGCAATAACAAGTTAGCATACGTGTCTGAAAACTTCGTACCCGTAGCAGGATACGTTCCCGATGATTTCCAAAAGAATTTGGTTATTACACCCGGTGCAGATAATACGATTGTGTTCTATTATAAGGTAGATACCAAAAACGCACCTTATAAAGTAACTCACTATTTCCAAAATCTTGACGGAAACGGCTGGACTGTTGAAAAAACCTATTCGGGTATTGCCGCAATCGACAGTATCTATACAGAAAATCCGATGACCGGTTTGGTTGGATTTACGTATGATCCAACAATTGAAGGTAGCAAGGCATCCGGAGTTGTTACCGCGGACGGCTTGGAATTGAAATTGTACTACGTAAGAAACAAATATCCTTACAAGGTCATCTATAAGGACAGAATAAGCGGCGAAGAGTTGTATACAACTACACTCCCCGTAGAAATGTACGGTAAGGTCGTCTCTGCGACTGCACCTAACGCGTTCGGTAACCGCACTCTTGTGTCTGACGCAACACAAACCCTTACAATTCGTGTTGACGATATAGATAACCCCACAAACAACATAATTACATTCTTCTACGAAGAAACAAACGTTAACCTCAACTACGTGATCGTAGCTCCCGATGGTACTGAGTATAGTGCGAATCAGACGTGGGGTACGTTGACTTCATTTGGAGAGTCTGTAAAAGTTTCAACAGGTACGGCAAATGGATCCACCGCTTCCGTAGTGTCCAACGTCTATAAGTTCGTTGGATGGTATAGCGATAAGGACTGCCAGAATCCTGTCCCCGCTGAATGGGTAGACGCAAGCGGAAAGATAACGCCGCAAAAGCCTGGCGAGTTGTGGGTTAACGCAACCTACTACGCTAAGTTCGAGTACAATCTTACAAGCTTGAAGATCGACAAAGCGTTCCCGTCTGGCGCGGATTACTCTATGGATGCAAACCAAAGCTTCCTCTTCGACGTTGTTGAAACCGATAGCAGAGGTAACGTTATTGTGGGCGGCACTAAGCTTACAGTGACTATTCACGGAGATGGAGATGTTACTATCGACGGTTTAACTGTCGGCAGCTACTACAAGATTACCGAAAAGACCGATTGGTCTTGGAGATACAATGAATGTGTTCCTTCCAGCGATCTTGGAGTAAAAAACGTTGGCGATAAATATATTATCGTTCAGCTTACTGCTGACAAGGTTGCAAATGTTGTTAAATTCACCAACACACGCTCTGAAGAAAAATGGCTCGACGGCGACAGCTGGTGTAACAACCTCTTTAAATAAGAAAGGAGAATGAAATGAAAAAGAGTATAATTGTAATTTCGTGTATCCTTCTCTTATTGGTGACTGTCGGCACAACGCTTGCGCTTGTTTTCACAAACACCGATCCCGTTGAAAACACCTTCAATCCTTCAAAGGTTTCCTGCGCGGTCGTTGAAACGCTTGTAAATGGCGACAATTCTACAACTACCGAAACAAGTGCTGGTACAGTTAGCAACTTTACGTCTAAATCCAATGTACAAATCAAAAACACTGGTGACACGGATGCTTTCATCCGTGTTGCCGTGGTGGTTAACTGGATGAGCACAGACGGTAGTAGAGTCTGGGCGCAAAAGCCTGCAATAAATACCGATTATTCTATCGCTTTCAAGCAGGACGATTGGGTTCAAGGCGCCGACGGATATTGGTATTGCAAGAAGGCTGTTGCAAGCGGATTGCTTACCGATACTCTCATTACCTCTGCACAGCAGTTAAAGGCTGCTCCCGAAGGATATTATCTTTCCATCGAGATTGTAGCTTCGGCTATTCAGTCTTCGCCCGATGACGTAGTTGGTAAACAATGGAGCAATGATCATACCACGGTCACCGGAAGCAACGGTACACTCACTATAACCAACAAATAAGGAGGGAAACTATGAAAAGCTTTATAAAGAACGTAGTAGTTCTCCTTGTTGTCGCGACAATGCTTTGCGGTCTTGCGGTTTCTGCCGGCGCGCAGGGCAAGGTAACCTATAGCGAAGATTCCGACAAATTCATTTTCGAGCCCGGTAGCGATCAATCGCCTACAGACCTTTTCACCGAGTACAAGGGCTTGATGCCCGGTGACGTCGTAAAGCAGGACATTACTGTTAAAAACGATAGCAGCAACGGCGTTAAGGTAAACATTTTCGTTCGTTCGCTCGGCGCGCAGAACGATTCTGCCGATTTCCTTTCGCAATTGCACCTTACCGTTGCAAAGGCAGAGGAGAACGAAATGGCATATATGTTCGATGCCGCTGCAGATCAAACTGCAGGTATGACCGATTGGGTATTTCTCGGAACCCTTTATTCGGGCGGCGAGGTTAATCTTGTTTTGAATCTCGAAATTCCTATCGAGCTTGGCAATGATTTTCAGGATGCGATGGGATATATCGATTGGGAATTCAAGGCAGAGGAGCTTCCTATCGAGCCTGATGACCCCGTTAAGCCCGGTGATAGCAGTAATATCATCATTTACGGTATTATTGCGATCCTCAGCTTGTTTGCGCTCTTCTTCTTCCTTACAAAGCGCAGAAAGCAAACCGAACAATACTAAAACAAAAAACCACTCACAACTACGTGAGTGGTTTTTGATTTATTCGGTAATGTATTCAAGCGGCATGTGATATTCGCGCTCGTAAATTTCCTTCCATACAGCGAAATTCTCGTTCATCATCTTTTCAAGCTTTTCGTTGTGCTTCAAGCTGTTGTCGGGATAGATCGGCTTGCCGATGTGGATCGTATATTCCTGTACAAAAAATCCGTCGTCACCGACAATATCAGAATCCTTCATAGTGATAAAGCAAGGGAGCACGGGTACGTCGTTACGCGCCGCAAAGATATATGCGCCCGACTTTAAAGGCTTCGGCTTTCTGTAATTCCACCACATGCTTTGCTCGGGATAAACAAGCACGAAATGACCGTCCTGAAGCAGCTGATTCGTCGCCTTCATAAACTTTGTCATCGTTTTGCGGTTGGAGGATAGGGGAAGCGTGTGGCAATTTCTCATCAAAAAGCCGTAAAATCCGGGGAACGACGTATAGTTGCCCTCGCGGATAACGCGGTAAAATTTGCGTTTCTTCTGGTTTGCAGCTTCGTATGCGATCTGAATAGCAAAGCTGTCAAATGCATTAAAGTGGTTGCAGGTGATAATTGCACCGCTTTGAAGATTGCGGAAATTTTCAATACCCTTAATATCCTTAACGATAAATTTGCCTTCGTCCATAAGTCCGTAAACAAATTTACGCGCTATCTTATAAGCATATTTCGATTTCAGCTTGGCAATGAGTCCCTTGCGGATATATTCTATTTCGTCTGGCAAAAGCTCGCGTCCGGGAGGATCGTCCTCAACGTCCTCGTCAAAGCGGCCTGTACGCTCGTATTCATCGATTTTCTTAAGGATCTCAACTCTGTCCTTGGCACGATCGTTTTGATTAACACGGTTAAGATAATTGTCCTCGCGGTGGGTTTCCTTAACCGCAAGCTTTATAAGGTTTTCCAAAATCTGAGAATCGTTCGATCTGTGCTCGTCGGTATAAGCGTTTAAAACCTTAACGATCTCATCGTAAACCGAGGTTTCCTTTGCATAATCCCAAAAAATATTCGCGTGCTTGCAATCGGGGTAATGCCAAGGCTTGCTCGTCATAATATAGTGCAGAACGTACGCTTCCTCAATAGGATAAGGTATCTCGCAGAAGATTTCGGTGTTCCAGCGCTGATCAAGCCAGAAAACGTGATCCTTGCAAATCAGGTTAAGATAATCCTCGTCCTGCGTTACGACGAAATCGTAAATGTGGAGATATTTTATAAACTGATCCAAAACCTTTTTGTTTCTGAATTGAACACAGTTGATAAGCAGCATACCTGCATTAAAGAAGTTATGACGCGAAACGCCAACAACCTTTTCTGCATAAGTGCCGTATTCGTCCACTTGAACCATTGCCTGCTCGTGACAAGCACCAACGTAGCATTCGCCGATATCCGTGTTAAAAAGCTTGCTTACGTCGCCTTGAACTACGGTATCGCTATCGATATAAATCGCCTTGTCGTATTGCGGAAACATATCTGCAATAAAGAGCCTGTAATATGTGGTTTTCGAATAATAATCGCGCACGGGAAGCTTTTTGGAAATAGCATCCAAATGCTCGGTAACGTTTTCAAAGCTTATTTCGAAATTATCGTTGCCAAGCGCCAAAAGCTGTTCCTTCATATCATCTGTGATATCGGTGTGTAAAATATGCACCTTGTATTCATATTCCTTCGACGCGTTTTTGATCATTGAATAAAGCGAAACGACGGTGTATTTAACAAAAGCATCGTCACACGCGTAAAATATCGGTATAATTTTCTTTTCCATCGTCATTCGCTCCTTTCAAATTCTTCTTTTAGGGTAATATATTCATCAAGAATATCGTCAAATTGGTGATAACCGAAAACGCTGTGTATCTTATCGACCTGCCATTGCTTTATGTTTTCGGTGTGCGGATAGGGGAGCCAGAACAACCGCTTTGAAAAATGTCTTACAACGGTGTGCTTGTGCAAAAACTTCTGATCGTTGAATTTTTGTGCAAGCATCTTCTTTTTCATAGTCGAGCGTATAATCGCACTCTGGTCTGCAAAAGTAAGCTTTTTGGTTTTAATAAGCTCGCGCGCCTTGGAAAGCAAACCGGTCTTCTTGACCATCGCCATGTTGAATAAAATAACACCGGCGTTTATATAATTCGGCTTGACGAGATATTTGCCGTAATGATCTCTTGCGGCGGCATATTCATATTCGCTTATATCGGTGTCGTAAAGCAAATGGATATCGCGATTGAACATAACGTCTGCATCAAGATAAAGCAGCTTGTCGGGAATATCTTTAATCATATCTGCAAAAAGACGTATCAAGGTATAAGGCGAGCAATAAGCGCTCTCGTTAGGGCATTTGTCAAACTCTGCCATATAAATGTCCGTAACGTCGACAAGTATTGCACGATTGTCCTTGTTATATCGTTTTGTGATTTTCTCGAAATAATCCATCTGCTTTTCGCTGACGGGCAAATAATTATCCTTTATATGCGAAACATCCATTGTGAAAACGTAAAAGCAAAATGGCTCTGCCGAAGCGGTGCGCTTAAGTATAGATAAAGCGCAGGTCAGCATA
The DNA here is from genome assembly GCA_017560145.1 of Clostridia bacterium. Lineage (GTDB taxonomy): Bacteria > Bacillota > Clostridia > Oscillospirales > CAG-382 > Coliplasma. Next base: position 13,607 of record JAFYON010000061.1, read on the forward strand.
CCGTCAAACACCTTATCGTTTCCGCAAAATAAAACGTTAACCATTAGAATCTTCTCTTTTAATGTATTTGATCAATTCAACGTCGGAATTCTTTGCACGCTCGCTCATGCATTCATAAACTGCATTACGCAATTGCTTGCGCTTTTCGCGTGCATTCAACGAAGCGTCTGCAAAAAACGGGCCGTCGATATAAGTTACGGTTTTAGGCTTTTTCGAAAAAGCGCGCTTTTGATATGTGTTGGTAAAGCAAAATACCGGAACGCCAAGCTTAACGGGGTATTGAAACGAAACGTCTGTAAAGGGACGTATCCTTGTGTAATATGGCCATATATGCGCCTCGGGATAAATTACGACAGTGTGCCCTTCGGCTATACGGCGCTCTATACAGTCGATAAAGCGTTTGTAAGCCTCTTTGTCGTCCGGCAGAGGAATCGCGCCAAACGAGGGCGTCAGACGGCCCAGAACGGGCATAGAAACGTTGTTAGCATGAACAATGCAGTAATTCTGCTGAGGGAAGTTAAGCGTCGTAGGAGTCATTGCATCGCCAATATCGTGGGTGTGGTTGCCATAAAGGAAATAACCCTTCTTCAAATAAGGCTTAAGTTTTTCTTTGCCGTAAAGCCTTCTGTGCATAAAAAGCTTAACGTAAAGAAATGTGATCGGCGTTGCAATGATTCTGTACCAAAAAAATCGGGTAAAACGCTTGAAGAGAGAATCGTGACAGTAAATATAACTGCCGTCGATCTTTTTCGCTTTAATCTGTGCGGTCGAAAATTCGTCGTTCAATTCATCGGTATAATAAATTACCTTGCGCTTGTCCAAACCGCACCTCCGTCGCCAAGATTTTCAAGAGATATTATATCAAAAATTAAGCTTCTTTCAATAGTATTAATCAAAAATTAAACTATACAGTTTGTTTTATAAGAGTAGAATAAAAAACAAACTACTCTACCGACAGTAGACTCGTACAAAATAAATACTAAACCCCAAATGTTTCGTAAAGGTTAAGTTTTGGCGAAGAAAATAAGAATAAAAAGATTGAAATAAAAAGACGGTTGTGGTAATATTAATTCATCATGTATTGGGATGAATAATATGCAAAATAATACAAGAATTTTAAAATTAGCGTGTTATACGACAAACGTTACAATGTCCGCTGTGGCAAATCTTTCGCCCGTGCTATTTTTAACCTTCCGCACGCTTTACGGAATTTCATATTCGCTTTTGGGTACGTTGGTGCTCGTTGTATTTTCGACTCAGCTTATAGTCGATTTGATATTTTCCTTCTTCTCGCATAAATTCAATATCGAAAAAACCGTCAAGGCGACGCCGCTTATTGCTGCGGTGGGATTAATATTCTATGCGGTATGGCCGTATATTTTCCCGAACCAAATCTATCTCGGCTTGTTGATCGGAACGGTAATATTCGCTTCCTCCGCAGGGCTTGCCGAGGTGTTGATAAGTCCCGTTATCGCCGCAATACCGTCGAAAGATCCCGATAGGGAAATGTCAAAGCTCCATTCGGTATATGCTTGGGGCGTGGTCGGTGTGGTAATCGTCAGTACGGTTTACATAATGTTTGCGGGCGGAAAAAATTGGCAATACCTTCCGCTTATATTCGCGTTAATTCCGATCGCTTCATTTGCTTTGTTTTTAAAATCAAAAGTGCCCGAAATGGAAACGCCCGAGCGCGTTTCGGGTGCACTCAAGCAACTGAAAAGCAAAAAGCTTTGGCTTTGCGTCGCGGCAATTTTCTTGGGTGGAGCATCCGAATGTACAATGGCTCAATGGAGCTCCGGATATATCGAGCGCTCGCTCGGGATCGATAAATTCTGGGGCGATATTTTCGGCGTTGCAATGTTCGGCGCAATGCTCGGACTCGGCAGAACGCTTTACGCAAAATTCGGTAAAAGCGTCTCAAAGATACTTCTCATCGGTGCGGTCGGCGCTCTCGTGTGTTATATAACCGCTGCGGTTTCGAATATCGCGCTTGTAGGTTTGATCGCCTGCGCATTTACAGGCTTTTGCACCTCTATGCTTTGGCCCGGCTCGTTGATAATCGTTCAGGAATATTTCCCTAAAGCAGGCGTGTTTGTGTTTGCTATGATGGCGGCAGGCGGAGATTTCGGTGCTTCCGTCGGACCTCAGCTTGTCGGTATAATCACCGATGCCGTTGCCCAATCACCGTCTATGATAAGCTTCGCGCAGTCGCTTGCGTTGAGCCCCGATCAGCTCGGAATGAAGCTCGGTATGCTCGTTGGTGCGCTATTTCCTCTTATTGCAATATTCGTTTATCTTTATATCCATAAATCCTCACACAAAAACAAACAGACCTCGTAATGAGGTCTGTTTTTATGCTTATACAGTTTATTTGTCAAGACCTTCGAGCTCGTCAAGCGGAGAGTACATAATGCCGTAATGGAATTCGGTGCCCTTTGCGCGCTCGTCTGCAATTTTTTGCTGAAGCGATGATCCCTTGCGGATGAACATAATATTTTCATCGTAAGAGCCGATCTGGGGAAGAAGATGCAAACGGCTGTTTACCTTCAAAATATTACTGTTTTCGGGCAAAACCTTGTCCAACTGAGCAGAGAGGATCCAGGAATAGCAAGCAAACGCCTTTGTCTTGTGATCGGGATAATAATCCTTGTAAAAGTCAAGCGCCATCTTAAAAGCTTCCTTGAATTTTTCGGGAGTATATTCAACCTTGGAGGGGATGTGGATATCTATCGTATGGTCGCCTCCGCGAAGGAAATCCTTCCAAACCGTTTTATCAAATTCGGTTGCGTTTAAATCAACACTGCCGTCCTTGTTAATGATATGAGCAATATATTTGCTGTCATCCTCGTAAAAAGATGTTTTTCCAACAGATTTTTCTTCGCAATTAACCAATTCGCCTTCCTTGCCGATGAAGAATTCACCGCCTGCAAGCGAAATATATTCCTTTCCGTTGGTAATAACGGGGAAGTCGCTTGTGAATTCGCTCGGAACAAATTTAAGTATGCCGAACAAGAACATACTGCCGCTTGCGCAAAGCATATTCCAATGCCATTCAACTATGCCCCAATAACCCTTGGTATTAAAGCAATTGGTGCTATAGCCCTTGAATGCGTTAAGATTTTCAACGTTAAGATCCTCGGGCGGCTTTTTGTTGTTAAGCGTGTTTGCAAGCATTACCGCAACGATAACCCAACCAACCTGCTCGGGGTAAAGTTCGGGAACGGTAAAAAGATCGGGCTGATAAATATAATTCACCCAAGGCTTGCGCTTATATACCGTGAGGTCTGCAAGGAAGGAACCGCACAAATGTGCATCATCGTTTTCGTTTATCGTGCGAGCGCATTTAACAAGCGCTTCCTTTGCCTCTGTAGGCAAGCCGGTTACGTCGCAAACCATTGCCGCATCCTCCTCGGAAAGCAAGGGCTTGCTGCGATCATAGCTTTTTATAAAGTCATCGTAATAGTATGCCGCATATTCGGGCATCGGGAAATTAAACTTTTCACAAAGATTGCTGTATGTCATTTCTATTCTCCAATCACGTATTTATGTATGTTTCCGGTAACGCCCTGCGAGGTAACGTATTGCGTGACCTCTTTGCTGATTTTGCTTACGTTCGAGTAATGCAAATGTCCTGCGAGCACTGCAATAATAGAGCTTCCGTTTTCCTTGATAAATTCAATAAACTCAAGATTCTCTTCGGGGCAGCCCTCGTAATTAAGCTGGAAGTAAACTCCGCTCTTCAAAAGAAGCTCGCGGTTTTCGTCGTTCATTATCGGAACGTGCATTACCAAAAGAATCGGCTTGCCGTCGCTTGCAAATTGCTTAAGTGCCTCTAATTGCGATTTGGAAATTTTTCTTTGAGAGTTATCAAGACCGACAATGATCATATCACCGAGATCAAGCGTCTGAATTTCGTTTTTGATTCTCGAAACGATATAACCGTCGGGGAGGCTAGCATGGGGCTCGTGATTGCCGCAAACCTGTACAAACGGCTTTTTGAATTCACCGAAAAGCTTTTCGGAAATACGAAGATTTGCACCGTTGATGTAATCCATCGTGTCGCCTGCAATAACCAAAGCGTCGCCATCCTCTGCACAATTCAAAAGATTGCCAAGATGCTCTTGCGCGGTCTGCATTTCAAGCTCGCCATAAGGGCAACCGTAAGCCTCGCAAAAGCCCTTGCGAACGCCCTCCCAAGCGGCGGTTTGCTTTTTGGAATGTGCGATCTCGTTTTCGTCGGATTTTCCATCGTATTCTGTAAGATGCGAATCGCTGAAATGATATATAGTCTTTTTCGAAATGCCCTTAAAGGGAATAACGAATTCCTTCAAAATAACCTTGTCCATATAAAAACACCTCCGTTTTTTGAATTATACCACGGATTAAAAAATATGGCAAGTTTTATTTGACATTTCTTCGATTATATGGCATTATATAATCAGAAATTATTAAAGGAGCTAAATTATGACTTTATACATAATTCGCCACGCAGACCCCGATTATGAAAACAATACCATCACCGAATTCG
>JAFYON010000062.1 GCA_017560145.1 Clostridia bacterium
GCGCCGTTGACAGACGAAAGCTTCTTTTCATATATTCCCTTCCTCCTTTTTCGGATTGGTTCTTAACTTACATTTTACTTCATTTATTCAAATAAAGCAACAATGTTTTTAATATTTTTTCGGCGCAACGTCAAAAAAAGCCCCGTATCATGCAATACGGAGCTTTTTTGTTGATCATTCTACGGTAATCTGAACCGTGCAGGGCTCGGATTCGCCCAAAAATTCGTTATAGGTATAGGTGAAGCTATCGGTGCCGGTATAGCCATTATCGGGATAATAGCGGAAGGTGCCGTCGGCATCAAACGCGATATAGCCGTGCTTGGGCGCGGTGAGAAGCGTGAAGTTCTGCAACGCATCGGCTTCGTTAAGATCATAGCCGATCGCGGTATCCTTCTTTGCGGTGAGCTTGACTTCATCGCGCTTGTCGGGCGTAATATTGAGGTTGCCCTTGATGAAATTATAGGTTGCATCGTATTGCATACGGCAAAGCTCGCTATCGCTTACCGCCATCTTCGAGAAGTTATCGACGTCGTCGTAATAGATATGTATCGCGTCGATATATCCCGTGGTTGCACCGTAGAGGAGATAGAGCATATAGGTTCTTGCAAACGCGGGATCTGCAAACGCCTGATAGCTATGCTCGATTTCAACACACATCTTGCGCGCCTTCGTCATTGCCGCGGTGGAATCGAAGCGCCAGAGAGGTGCATCGGTCGTGAACACTACGTTGGGCTGCATACATACGATATCGAAGCCGAGCTCGTAGCCTGTGAAGAAGCGGTTTGCTTTATAGTAAGGGATCCAAAGGAAGTTATGTCCCTTTGCGTGGGTCGCATCCGCAACCTCGGTAATGATCTGTGAATCGTCCTTTTCCCATACTACGCTTTCGTTTACCCAATAGAAGCCGTCGAATTCCAGATTCTCATATCCTTTTTCATTGAAGCGGCGCATAGTTTCATCTATGTACCAATCGACGATCTTCTTGCGGTCCTCGGGGATAGCGGTATTTTCGAAAATTCCGTCACCGTCGACGTCGCCGAAGTTGGGATTATCGTCACGGAGCGTGAGATAAGTAACGTATACCTTTACCTTATAGTCGGGAATATTAAGAGCTGCCTTTACCTGCGCAACGGTTTCATCAAGCTTGTCAAAGCCCGCCTGACCGTTGAAGGTGTGATTAAGAACGTACTCCCAGTCCTTCATATAATTGATAAGGTGAGCCTGAGAGCCCGAGGGGAGATTATAGTGCGAGCAATAGATAAAGCCGTCCATAAGGGTATCCTTGATATTGCCGTCCTCATCGAGGTATGCAACCAAGGGAAGAAGGTTTTCCGCCTTGCTTCTGTCGCCGTAAACGAGCGCGATATCCTTTGCCTTGATAGGTGTATTTTCGGTGGTAGCGAATTCTTCGCTTTCCTGATTGGTGTAATAGGGCACTGCGCGAAGGCCGCTATCGGCGAGTCTTGTTGTGCTTGATTTTACCTGCTTGGTGCCGAACGCCTCGAGCTCGTCGATGAAGATGAAGCTGTTTTCGACACGGAAATAGATAAATCTTGCCGCGTATGCTTTATTGAACTTGAATTCAAGCTCCATATGGGTAGCACCTTTATAGTAGGTGTTCTTGCTATCGTCGCCGCGCGCCCAGTCGGCAACCTCATACCAATTTTTGCCGTCGTCGGAAAGGAATACCGAAACGAACTTTGGACGTCTTATTCCCCATTCGTCCTGCTCGAGGTAGGAAATCTTGGCACTTTCGAGCGTTGAAAGCTTGCCGAGATCATAGAAAATTTCGATACCGTCTCCGCCGCGAGAGAAGAACCACGAGCTGCTGTAGCAATACATTTCAGCAGTCGTAGTTGCCTTTTTGCCGTCGGTAAGACAGGGGTTGTCAGCACGGGATTCATCGCCGTGGGCATCTGCATCGGCATAGAAAAGTGCCTGAACCTGTTGGGGCAAGCCAAGAAGGAGGTTTTGGGTCTTTTTGTAATCGGGCTCGGAGGCATCCCAAAGGATATCCTCGGTCACCTCGGGGAAATTAAGCGGCTCGAAAATAACGTCGGATTGCTCTTCGTTATAGCCGGCAACGATTTCGATTTCCTCGATCCAATAATATTTGTCCGACTTGGGAAATTCAAATCTTACGTTTTTAACGTCTATATATTCGGGAAGAAGGAGCGAATAAGTGTAATTGTGTTTTTCCTTGCCGGTGTTATACATTCTGCCGACGAAGGTATAATCGTTGCCCTTTGCGGCATAAACGTCGATATACGCGGGAAGCTCGATATCGTTACCGATTCCGAGTGCATAGACGTTGAACATATACACGTTGCTGTGGGCTTTATCGAGGTTGACGGTAAGAGTAGGATTTTTGTCGTCCTTCGCCTTGATGCCAACCCAGACGTTATCGCCGAAATACTGTCCGGTACGTGTGTTGTCGGTAAGGAATTTATCGTTTTGGGGTGCGCGCTTATCGAATTCCGCATTGCCGACGGTATACTTGCTGCCGACGGATATCGTTTTGCCGTCAACGGGAGTAGCGGAAACCTTGGTGGAAAGGCTTTGCCAAGCATTGCGGTCGATGCTTTCGGACTGATATGCAAGATTGGAGGTATCAGCTACCTCTTTGGGATCGACGTCGGCATAGACCTCGATCTCATCTGTGAAGAAGAACGCGCCGCTACCCATTATGATCTTAACGCGGATATAACGGTAGTCTGTGGGGGCGCGAAGCTCGAAGCGTGCTTCGCTTACGGTAAGGTCACCCGTTTTTACGAAAACGCGGGTGCCGAGAGTTTTGAACTTCGTTCCGTCCTCGGAGCCTGCAAATCTTGCCGTTGCCGCCAAAGCAACGCCGTCGCCCGAATAATCGAGCGAACGTGCAACCACTGCGGTGATGCGCTTGCCGTCCTCGCCAAGATCGATAACGAAGCTCGACGATGCGGTGAAGCCGACCATACGCGAATCGACGTAATGGGCGCCTTCGTTGCCGACCTTATGTCCGTCGGTAAGCTGCTGATCGTATTTATCGGGGTAATTTGCGGGAGGTGTTACGGATTTGGTGTAAGGCTTGCCGCGGCTTACGAGAGTGAACCGCTTTTCGGTGTTTTCTTCGGTCGATTCATCGGTCGATTCCTCGGTCGATTCCGCCGATAGCTCTTCGGATATTTCCGAAACCGTTTCCCCACACGCGGTGAGCAAAAACAGAAAAGCGAGGAAAAAGATAAGATATTTTTTCATTCGTTATTCCTTCCGTTCGTGTTATTTCATATTATTTAATTATACACATAAATAATCACGATTTCAATATATTTTATTTATTTCGACGTGAATTTTATCGAAATAAAGTGTTGCAATATTTATACGTCCGTGATATAATATAGAGCAATACGGTAATACATTTATCGATATATCGTTTATTTATTAACATTCTTCAATCAGACTTCAGGAGATTTTAAGATGAAAAAGACCTTAATTTTCAACGGCTCGCCCAGACTTCGCGGCGATACGATGACGCTTATCAACGCGCTTATCCCCAAAATCGAGGGTGAATGCCGCGTTGTAAACACCTGCAACCGCAAAATTGCGCCGTGTATCGACTGCAGATACTGTTGGGAGCATGCGGGATGCGCTTTCGTTGACGATATGCAAAACGTTTATAATTATATTGAAGAATGCGATAACATTATTATCGCCTCCCCGATCTATTTCGGCGAGCTTACTGGTCAGCTTCTTTCGGTTGGCAGCAGATTGCAGACCTATTTCTGTGCAAGATATTTCAGAAATGAAATTCCCATTGAAAAGCCCAAGAAGGGCGGCGTTATTCTTGTTGCCGGCGGCGATGCGAACGATAACGACAAGCCCTATAGCACCGCTTGCAGTCTTTTGAGCGCAATGAACTGTAACGAGGTATTCCCTCTTATCGAGTTCCACAACACCAACACCATCCGTGCGACCGAGCGCGATTTTGCAGATGCGCAGCTTAACAAGCTTGCCGAATATCTTAACGCCGATTGGGACTGATGTTATAAGCGGGCGAGAAAGTGAATCGCCCCTACAATACCGTTAAATCGAAGATATGACAAAAGGACAGCCGAAGCTGTCCTTTTTTATTTAAATTCAAGTCTGAATTTCATCGCCTGCGTAGCAGAGCGGATGCAGATTGCGAAAATAAAATGCAAGGCTGTAGAAACCTACTGTGAGCATTGAATTTTTGCGATATGCGCCGCTATGCTTAGCAAAGCTCTTCCATTTCGGTGATAAGATCTCCAAACAGCTTGAGCGCCGCATTGACGGGCTCGGGCGAGGACATATCCACGCCTGCGATCTTAAGAAGCGAGATGGGATCGGTGCTCGAGCCGCCGGAGAGGAATTTTTTGTAATCGTCAACAGCGGGCTTACCCTCTTCAAGAATACGCGATGCAATTGCAACTGCTGCGGAGAAGCCGGTTGCATATTGGAATACGTAATAGTTATAGAAGAAGTGAGGGATACGTGCCCATTCGAGCGCGATGCCGTCATCCGAGATCATATCGGGACCGAAATAGAGCTTGTTGAGCTCGTGGTACTTTTCGTTAAGAGCATCGGCGGTAAGAGTCTGACCGTTTTCGGACATCTGTCCCATCAAAAGCTCGAATTCGGCAAACATTGTCTGACGGTAAACCGTGCCCTTGAACTGATCGAGGAAATGGTTGATAAGGTATGCGCGTTCCTTTTTATCGGTGGTCTTGGAAAGAAGGTGGCGCATAAGGAGGATCTCGTTACAGGTGGATGCAACCTCTGCAACGAAGATAACGTAATCGCTTGTATTTACGGGCTGATATTTGGTGGAGTGATAGCTGTGGAGCGCGTGACCCATTTCGTGCGCGAGGGTGAACATACTGTCGAGATTGTTGTGATGGTTCAAGAGCACATAAGGGTGAGGACGGCTGTTGCCCGAGGAATATGCGCCGCCGCGCTTGCCTTCGTTTTCATAAACGTCGATCCAACGGTTGTTAAAGCCCTCTTTAAGAAGCTCGATATAATCCTCGCCAAGCACCTCAAGTGCTTCGAGCACGGTTTCCTTTGCCTGCTCGTAAGAGATCTCGGAAGCGGCATCGGCAACGATGGGAGTATATACGTCGTACATATGAAGCTCGTCAACGCCTAAAAGCTTTTTGCGGAGCGCAACGTAGCGGTACATTTTGTCCATATTGTCGTGGACTGCAGAAATGAGGTTATGATAAACCTCAACGGGAACCTCGGTGTTATCGAGAGAAGCCTCGATGGTGGAATTATATTTGCGAGCGGTCGCAAAGAAGCGAAGCTGCTTGAATTGTGCGTCGAGCGTTGCGGCGATGGTGTTTTTGAACTCGCCCAAGCGGTTGTAGAATGCTTCGAAGGTGTTCTTGCGAAGCACTCTGTCGGAGCTTTCGAGAAGGGGCACGAGTGTGCCGCCGGTGAGCTGATGCTCGTTACCCTCGCTGTCGGTTACAGACGGGAAGCGCATATCTGCATTGCGAAGGATAGAGCCGATGTTATCGGGAGCGTCTGCAACCTCGCCTGCGTTTGCAAGAAGCATTTCACATTCGGGAGAAAGAACGTGAGCGGCTCTGCGGCGGACACGGTAAAGCGAGCGGCGATAGGTTTCCAATTCAGGCTCTGCTTTATAGAATTCCTCCAAAGCTTCCTCGGGGATAGCCATAATTTCGGGAGTTGCAAAGGAAGCCGCGCCCGAAATTGCAACGTAGGTGCTCATTGCCTTGCCGCGAAGGTCTTGGTAAAAGCCGTTTGCGGTGTCCTCGTCTCCCTTGCAGCTTGCATAGCCGTAAAGGGGTGTGAGGCGAAGCTCGATTTCATCTTCTAATTTAAGGAACGCCAAAAGCGTTTGAGCGCTTTCGCCCAATTTACCCTGATATTCTGCGATTTGTGCGGGGAGTGCCTTAAGCGATTCGTACTCGGCAAGCCAAGCATCGTCGCTTTCAAACATATCGGCGAGGTTCCAGGTGTTTTCAACGGGAACTTCACTTCTTTTTAAAATCTTGTCAGCCATTTTTTATTCTCCGTTTATTTGTTTTTTGTTATTTTATCACGTTTGGCAATATTTGTAAAGTGAGTCTATCCTCTTAATTTGATCGCCGCCTCTTCGCGTTGCTTGCTTATAAGCTCCCACGAGGGTAATTTGTTTGAAATTGCGACCAGATCGGCAAGGTGGGTGGGAATATCGATCCTTTGCGGACAGATGTTTACACAGCTTTGACAATTAATGCAGGATTTGGGTTGACTTTCTTCGGGCACCGCATCGATACGCATTGTAATATTCGTTGTGGGCGCAATGCGCATTTCGTTGTAAAATTCAATCATTTGCGGAATATCGATTCCCTGAGGGCAACCCTCGACACAATAGCGGCAGCCCGTACAGGGCACCGAGTTTTTAAGCGTTTCGGCGATATCGAGAATAAGCGCCTTTTCGTCGGCGTTAAGCGGTTTCGATTCATTAAAGGTTTTTAAATTATCGTTCAATTGAGCCATATTCGACATACCGCTTAAAATCATCGTTACGCCTTTAATATCCTGCAGGAAGCGGAACGCCCAAGCGGCAACAGATTCATCGGGGCGTTTTTCCTTTAATAGTGCGGTTGCAGATTCGCTTAAATTGGCAAGCTTGCCGCCGCGGACCGGCTCCATTACCCAAACGGGAATGTTGTAGGATGCCAAAAGCTCGCACTTTTCCTTTGCGTTTTGCAAGGTCCAATCGAGATAATTAAGCTGGATCTGACAGAATTCCATTACGGAAGAATATTCATCGAGAAACCGCTTCATAATTTCGATACTGCCGTGGGTGGAAAAGCCCAAATGCTTTATTCTTCCCTGCTTTTTCTGCTCTATGAAATAATCGATTATGCCCCATTTTTCGTCCTTGTAAACCGGAAGCGAATTTTCATATACGTTGTGAAGCAGATAGAAATCGAAATAATCGACCTTGCACTTTTTCAACTGATCCTCGAACACGATCGCAGGGTCGTAAGAAGAGGAGATTTGGTGTCCCGGAAATTTATCGGCAAGGAAAAAGTTTTCTCTTGGATAATTTGAAAGTATATCCCCTATTACAAGCTCGCTTTTGCCGTTGTGATAAGGATATGCAGTATCGAAATAATTAACGCCGCTCTTAATTGCGAGGTCGACCATTTCACGGGTGAGATCGATATCTATCTCGCCGTTTTCGAGCGTCGGGAAGCGCATACAGCCCATACCGAGAAGCGAAAGAGATTTGTTTTGAAATTCGGTGAAAATCATTGTTTTCTCCTTGAAGTTTATTCGAATACATTATATCACACACGTTTTTACTTTTCAACCTATAAAAAAATGCTTTTCGCCACAGTGAAAAGCTACCTTACTTCTTCACTATTCACTATTACTTATTACTTTGCCAAAAATCCCGCCAAGTTAGTGAAAAATGAAGAGTGAAAAGTGAAAAAGTAAAAATCCCACACTAACGTGCGGGATTTTTGGTGGGGGAAGGTGGATTCGAACCACCGAAGTCAGTGACAACAGATTTACAGTCTGCCCCCTTTGGCCGCTCGGGACTTCCCCCATA